>JBHLLM010000144.1:0-7205 GCA_048885575.1 Candidatus Hermodarchaeota archaeon | reverse complement strand
ATGAAATTAGGAAAAAAGACAAAAATAAATTCTGATAAAGAGAAAAATCCTACTGGTTGGTGAGCAAATAGCCCTAATTGTGTTTTAAAACTGACATAAAATAATATATTTGCATTCTTTGATATCCCTAAGGGGAATATAATAATTATTGTAATGATCATGAAGATGTACTTAATATTGAGAAGACTTTTGTGCGTTGATATTTTGAATTTTCTTTTCTTAGTAGGTATCGCAGCACATAAATCTTGAATCGATCCTATCGGACAAATCCAACCACAAAATACTCGATTTGTAAATATTAAAACAAGAATTAATATCGCTAACAGAAAAAATGGAAATGTTCCTTCTGCCATGGAAAAGAAGATATATTCCAAAATGCCTGCTCCATTAGAAAGAGGGTTTCTTGGTGAGTTTAAAATAGGTAGAACTTTAGTGATTCCTTCAAAACTTATAAGATTAATTGGTAAAATTGTTTCAAGAATTATATAATTTACAAGTAAAAATGCTAAAATCTGAATTATTCTCCGGCTGATTTTTATAGAATGTTCCCTTAACTTTAACCTTTTAAATCTCAAAGATATCACAAGTTCAATTTTAAATTAATAAATAATTGCTGGTTAAAAAAATTGATCTTCTCAAATGGAAATCGTTAAAGGAGAAATAAAAAAAAAGAAGGTATAAAGGTTATGCCTTTTTAATTTTACTGAATGATTTTTTGTATTCTTCTGGATTTCCACCAGCACTGAGATAATCAGCGTACACTTTTAAACTCTTTAAAAATAAGTCTCCAGCTGTATCCATAACTTCCCTTTGGTCTTCCAATTCAAATTCGGCCCAAAGAGTAACTATGGTTTTATCATCTATAGGTTCAAAAATATATCCAATTTTTTGCATAGGACTTCCCTCTTGAATGGATGTCATTTTTTTATAGGGGATATTTTCTACTTCTATGTTTGTAATATCACCAACATTCGTTTTTAAGAAATATTTTTTAGATTCTAGTTGAGTACATTCAGTTACTATAATATTCCATCTGGGTAAAGCTAGATAATCATTTAAAATCTCGTAAACTTTTTCCACAGATGATGAAATCTCTTTTTTAAGTTCTATAATTGGCATAAAATCAACTCTTATGAAATTTAAATATCATTAATTTATACTTAAAATTTATTATAAATTAACTTCAGAAGGAAGATCAGCAAAGGAATGAAATATTGTAATAAAATGAAAATTGGAGGCAATAATTCTAAAAATTCTATTTTAAAAGTATGGTTTCTCTATTTTTAGGACTTTTAGTTGCTTTTCTTAATTTTTTATGAATCATTGTAGATAAACTAACGCATTTACTTTCCTCTCCGTGGTTAGTTATAATTAATTTTGGTTTGGGCTGTATTCTACGGAGAAACTGAGAAATTTGACTGCGAGATGAATGGCCACTGAATCCCTCCAATGTGAACACATTTAAATTTAATCTTACGAGTTGAGTTCTCCCTTTTGCATTTGTGTATTGGATTTCGCGGAATCCACGCTGAATACGGCTTCCAAGTGTTCCACTAACTTGATAAGAGACAAATATTAATGAATTATCCTTGTCTTCTGCTAACGCTTTTAAATATTGCACGGATGGACCACCAATTAACATACCACTCGTTGCTAAAATTATACAAGGTCCGCCCATGATAACGTCGTTTCTTTCTTCTTGGGTCGAAATTGTAGTAAAGAAATCGCTTAAAAATGGATTTTTGCCTTGGTGTAAAATCTTTTCTCTTAAATCAGAACTGAGGAAGTCTGGATTAGCGGTATGGATTGCAGTTGCTTCTGAGATCAGACCGTCCAGAAAGATAGGAACTTGATCAATGATACCTTTTGAGATGAGTTCTTCCAAAACAATTATGAGCTCTTGCGCCCTACCTACTGCTAAGACAGGAATAAGCACTTTACCGCCTCGTTTAATCGTTGAATTTAAAATTTGTCTTAACTCTCGCTCGGAATCTTGTCTGCTGGGAATTCGATCTTGAGGTCCGCCATATGTAGATTCCACAAGGAGTGCTTCAACTCTTGGAAACTTTACAGCTGCTTTTTCTAGCAACCGAGTTTTTTGATATTTCATATCACCAGAGTAAATAAAATTGAATCCTCCTTTCCCGAAATGTAGATGGATGATTGAAGATCCTAAAATATGTCCAGAATTGTGAAGTGTCAATTTGATATCTGGGGCGATATCCGTAACTTTCCCCCACGAAAGAGGTATAGTATGAAGTACCGCACTTTTTACATCTCCTTTCGAATATGGCATAGGAACACCTTCTTTTTCGCATATTTGAACGAAATCCAGTTGTAACATGGTCGCAAGATTTCGAGTGGGAAGGGTGCAATATACAGGACCTCTATATCCATACTTAAATAAGTACGGAACCATCCCACAATGATCCAAGTGAGCGTGAGAAATTATAACAGCGTCCAAATCTCTAATTGAAAATTCTGGAACATCGAAATGTGGAAACTGATCATTTTTATTCCCAACATTCAGACCAACATCTAACAGGATGTTGCTGTCCCTTGTTTGTATTAAGATACAAGATCTACCAACTTCTCTGAATCCCCCAAGACAAGTTAAACGAATGTCTAGATCGTTAAAAAGAGTAGGTCTGTGAATTCTCTTCCCAATATTAAGAAGAATTTCTTTTTGATTCTGCCTTTCTTTAGTCAACATCTGTCGAATTAGACTAATAGTTCTTGATTCTAATGGTGGAGTTCTTATTGTTTTTGGTTGCCAAAAAGTATTCATCCTAATCTCTTTCAAATTTACTCCTTTCTTGCCAATGACTAATCCAGGTTTACCTGATTCTATAATAACCTCGCCACGGGTATGGTCAAATTCAATATTTGAAATTTCAGCCTCTTCACCTATTAAATTCCGAATATAATCTTCTGTTTCAGAGGGATCTTTCCTTTTTTCAACATTCCAACGGAATACAACCCTTTTCCTCATAGATTTTGCGAGTTCTTTTAAGACTTCTGAATTTTCAATTGATTCTAGATTAGTATTTTCGGAATAAACAGCTATTTCTGGACCTTCGAACTCTATTTTTTTTATCTCTATTTCAGGTGGAAGGTATTGGACAATTTCTTCTTTAATTCTTTGTAATTCTCCTTCAAAACTCATATATAATCAATTTTCTTTATATTTGTATTAAAATTTTATGTTTTAAAAGCAATTAGCTCTTATCTTGTTATGTTATAATTTGATCTTCAGATTGAATTAATAGTAATAATCTAATTACAATCTCCCTTAAAATTATATACCTAGTTATTTTAGTTCTTTAAATGATGGTTTTAAACAAATAGAATAATTCTTAGATATTAATACTAATACCAGAGATTAAATTTAAGAATGAATTAATTCTAATTTCTATATTATATATAAGTTAATCAAATAAAAACATTTTCATTATAGATTGTGTTAAATTGCATACCTAATGATTAATTTTATAATTTAGTTAGAGAGAAGAGAGTTAGAATTAAGTATGTCAAAATTAAAAATTGGTGCAATCGCTAGTGGTTCTGGTTCAAATCTAGAAGCTATTATCAAAGCTTGTGAAGATGGTATTTTAAAAAACAAAGCAAATGTGGAGGTTCTTATTTGTAATAAAGCTGGCGCATTTTGTATGACAAGAGCAAAGAATCACAATATTCCCTATGAGTTAATTGAGTCTGATAAGTTTCTTCACCTCCCAAGAGAGGAATACGATAGAAAATTGATAGAAGTATTTAAAAAGTATAATTGTGAATTAATAGTTTTGGTAGGATATATGAGGTTAGTAAGTAAGAAATTTATTGAAACCTTCAATGGGAATGTTATGAATATTCATCCCGCTCTATTACCAGCATTTAAAGGACTACATGCCCATAGAGATGTGTTAGAATATGGAGTAAAGGTTTCTGGATGTACTGTTCATTTCGTTGATGTTAAATCTGATCATGGGCCTATTATTATTCAAAAGTGTGTGCCTGTCTATGATTCAGACACTGAAGCTACATTAGGACCAAGAGTATTAGAATGGGAACACAAAATTTTCCCAAAAGCAATTGAATTATTTTGTGATAAAAGATTGCATATTGATGGTAGACTTGTTATAATTGATGGTGATGTTAAATTATAAATATAATTGATCAATTATGCGGGAAATGATTTCTTTGAAAACTCTGACCCAACTGAAAGTAGAGCGTTTTGCTTAACTTAATGAAGAAGATCTTGAGTTATGAGATTTTTCATTTCCCGCTCCTTATAATTTCAAATAACCCTTAAATTTTAATCAAATCAATCATGGTTAAATAATATATAATTAACATAATACAAGAGGAAAAAGTAAAGATGCCCCGTAGAAAGGAGATCTCGGAAATACTGAATATGATGGAAAAGGCTGAGAATATTAGAAACATTGGTCTTGTAGGGCATATCGACCATGGTAAAACAACCCTTTCAGATTCACTATTGAGTGAAGCAGGTTTATTATCACCAGATTTAGCTGGTGAAGCGCGTGCATTGGATTATTTAGAGGAAGAACAAAAGCGTGGGATTACAATGAAATCCACTAATATATCTTTATATTATGAAAAGTCACTTGAAGCCCACGAACCTTTTCTAATTAATCTTGTTGATACTCCAGGTCATTTAGACTTTAGTGGTAAGGTGACCCGCGCTTTAAGATTGATTGATGGAGTAGTAGTGGTCGTTGATGCAGTAGAAGAGATAATTACCCAATCCGAGACTGTTATTAAACAAGCTCTTCAAGAGGGGGTAAAGCCCGTGCTTTACATTAATAAAGTAGACCGTCTTATCAGGGAATTAAAATTAACTGATGAGCAAATAAGAAAGAAGTATACTCGTATCATTAATAATTTTAATACACTTATAAAAAGGTACGCAGATAAACCATTTAAAAAGAATTGGCAAGTATCTCCTGCAGACGGAAATGTAGCATTTGGTTCAGCTCTCCACAAGTGGGGTTTTACATTAAATCTTTTGGAGAACAATGAATTAAAGTTTTCAGATATTCGAACGAGGTATCAAAAAGAGACATATACTAAAGAGAGTTATGCTGATTTAGCAGTTTATTTTCCTGTTCATCACGCCATTTTAGAAATGGCTGTTGATCATCTTCCCAATCCTAAAGAAGCACAAAAATATAGAATTAGTAAAATTTGGGATGGTGATTTAAATTCAGAAATAGGAAATGCGTTGTCAAATTGTGATCCTGAAGGCCCTCTAATAATCTGCTTAAGTAAGGTACAAGCAGATAAACATAGTTTAGTCGGAACTGGAAGAATATTTTCTGGAAGGTGTTCTATGAAAGAAGAAGTATTCCTATTAAGAGAGAATAATTATGATACTATCCGGAGAACCGCTATATTTATGGGACAAAGGAGAGAACAGGTTGAACAGGTACCGGTTGGAAATATTGTAGCAATTGAAGGTTTAAAACGAATACAAAGTGGTGAAACAATAATAGCCACCGAATTTGCAGGTAAAATGATACCCTTTGAAGATGTTAAATATATGTCTACACCTGTTGTAACTGTTTCACTCGAACCTGAACATTTACGTGAGTTAGATAAAATGAAAGAATTAATTGAGAACTTACTAATCGAAGATCCGAATTTAAGATTTGAAATTAACGAAGAAAATGGCGAGTTTCTACTTTCCGGCGTGGGTCCTTTACATTTAGAAATAACTGCCAACGAGATACAAAAGCGAGGAGTTAGTGTTTCAATATCAGAGCCAAGAGCAGTTTTTAAAGAGTCTTGTAGGTATAGTTCATCTATTATATCAATAGAGTCACCTAGCCATATAAATTCCCTTAAAATTAAAATTGAAAGATTAGATGACAAAACTTCTAGATTTTTTCAAACCCATGATTTTAAAGCGATTAAACCTAGGGAAAAATTATTAGAATTTTTAAGAGAATATACGGATTTAACAGAGAGTGAGATTCAAAACTTTTGGATTTATTTTGAAAATGATAATATGCTTATTTACGATATGGCAAAAGATTTGATCCAATTTTATAAAGATACAATTATAGAAATTATAGGGAAGATATTATCTAATGGGTTCTTGTGTGGAGAAAAACTCACAGGAATAAAAATTGTTATTGAAGAACTAAATATTGTAAAATTAAATGAAGAAAACGCATTTACAGAATTATCTACAATGTTCTACGAAGCCATCAAAAAGGCTTTAACTCAAGCAGAACTTATCCTTCTTGAACCGATATATCATACAACTATTCAATTACCCCCAGATTATCTTAAAAATTCGCTTTCTTTACTCTCAAAATATTCTGCTAAAATTAAAAATGTCAATCAAGAAAAAGACTATCAGGCAGTCATAGAAATACTCATCCCAGTAAGGCACTCAATAAAATTTGCTGAAGATATTCGTTCTATCACATCTGGAAGGGCATTCTGGCAAAATACCTTTTATGCTTTTTTGGAAGTACCTGAAAATGAAGCTAACAAAATAATTAGTGGTTTACGATTTGTTAAAGGATTGTCTTGGTAAATTCGAATAGTAAAATGCGCCTGCCGGGAATTGAACCCGGGACGCTGGCTTGGGAAGCCAGCATATTACCACTATACTACAAGCGCAAAAATTGAGAAGTAATAATTAGTAATGACAATTTGTAAATAAATTTTTTTTATTATACTCATTATTTTAGTGAAATTAATTTTCGTACCAAATTAACGAACAAGTATCCTTTTTGAATATTGTTATAATCAATTTTTCCTAAATTTACTGTAAGGAGAATTAATTAGATTTTTTAAAAAGAATTTATTTAAGCCTTCTTTTATTGGGATATTTGCTTTTAAAGATATAAGTAATTATATTTTGAATAAAATATAGCAGGGTTTATTAAAATTGATTTCAGATAAAAAAAACAACCAAAAAGCTCTTGTCATGCCCGATGAAATTTACGAGACTATTGTAAATGATATTGTAGATACAATCGTAGAAATCGATTTAAATGGTAGTTTTACTTATGTAAGTCCTCAATGTTACCAAATGTTCGGATATCAACCACAAGAAGTTATTGGTAGAAAAGCTCTTCGATTTATTCATCCAGTGGATTTATTGAATGTAATAAATAAAATGAAGAAAGCGATTGAAGAAGAACTCCATATTTCTTTTGAATATAGAGCAA
>JBHLLM010000143.1:0-7268 GCA_048885575.1 Candidatus Hermodarchaeota archaeon | reverse complement strand
CCTTCTGACATTTTTACACGCTTAACTGCTTTACCAGTTAATTTCCTATATAATCTTTTCAAGCCATACAAAATTAGAGAAAAGGTTAATGAAAACAAGAAGTAAATAGCGAACCAGCCAGATCCAAAGAATAAGATTGGAAAAGGGAGTAATCCTTCTGCGTAATTTGCGTACACCCATCCAATTACAGCAAATATTCCTAAAAAAATTAAACATCTTACGCAAGCAGGAATCATTTGCTTTTTCATCATTTGTTTAGATAATTCTATTGATTCTTGTTGGAGTTCAATCATTTCTTGGGGATTTCCTATGAGTCTTGCGGTTCGCATCCGTTCTTGTAAGTTTTGTGACCTTTCTCTTAATTCTCTCGCAGCTTCCATATTTAATCCTAAGATTCTATTGAGAAGTTCACTTAAGCCTACCATTCCGATTGTAATAAGCATTATTTGGATGATAATATCTACATTTGCCATTAATTCATCACTAATATGAAAAAAGCATGATTTTAATTAAATTTTATCAATTCAATTTAATTATAAACAATAACTGAGTCATTGTGCTAATAGTGAATAAATAATCGATCTATTTTGATTTTTATTGTAGATTTCCTTGAATCTACTAAGAATGTAATATATACAAGCTTTTAGGGAGATTTAGAGCGATATTTCATCCCGTACGGCAATTTTTAAATAAATAATACCCATCTTAAGTCATAAGATAGAATAATACTCATTTCTTAATATTGAAAAATTATCAAATAGAATAGAATGTTGATAAAAATTTTAAGCTTCTGTTCCGCAATTTCTACAAATATACTTTTTCGCATGAATTTTTATCCCAGCTTGCTGGAATAATACTTGAGATTTATCTTCTTCAGTGTTAAAAGAAGTTCCACCACACGCTGGACAAACTCTTCTTCCTTCAACTATTGGTTTTTCTTTTGTTCGTTCTTCTTCTTTTTGTTTTTCAACTACTAATGAAGGTTTAACATATTCTTCACCCAATGGAGTTGGAATCCTTGTTGATCCAACTTCTACGCTGTTATTATCTAGAAGTTTGTCAAGTTTTTCGTCAATTTTTCTTAATAAATTTAAAACTTCTTTCTCAAATTCAGACAATTTATTCTCTCCTCTTTTTTATTATCTTTAAATAATATTTTTATTAAATGATCTTAGCTAGATATTAAAAATTTATGTGAAAAGTTAAAATGCAAAATAATCAAAAAGAATGTTAAAATAGAAACATTAAACATTAACCTGCTATTGGCGATTTTAACTTCTTTTTTGAGATTGCATCAGGGTTAAAACGCTTTTCTCGGAAATAAGTGTATATTCCTAATCCTATCACGAATATTGAAAGTAAAAAATAGCCAATCCAAAAAGAAAGACCTATTACGAAATGCGTAGGGTTTACAATTCCCTCTTGTAATGTAAAAACATAAATGCCAATAAAAGTTAATATTGAGCTAATGCTACCACAAATGCAATCAAAATATATTTGGATTCTGTAGGACTTAACATTTTTATGTTGAACCGACATTATTCGTGCAGTATTTTAAATAAGTCTTAGTTAAATAATCTTGGAAAGTTAATATAAATTTAGGCTAAAAGAAAATAGAAATCATGATGATATGCCATTAGTTTAAATAAAAATATTAATTAATATTTGATCAAGATTCTCTTCTAAATCCCTCTATGGATTCAAAGTAATCAAGAATTGATTCTTTTATCTCCACAGCAGGAAAGATTAACCTAGATTTGTTAACATGCTCTAATGCATCGTTCCAACCCCAATCTGGATGTTCTTTTAAAAGCCATGCTATAATTATGCCTCCACTTCGAGAAATACCCATAGCGCAATGAACCAACACTTTCCCAGTTTTTATATATTGATCAATAAAGGATAAAATTTCTTTTAAATAATTATGGGGAGGGTACCAATCATCTGGAAAGCCTTTGTAAAGGTAATTGAATCCTAAGGGAGTGGGATCGTAAAAGTTGTCTTCCATTAAGTTAACGATTGCTGTTATACCAAGTTTTTTAAATTTCTCAAAATTTAATCTTGGCCAATAAGCACCTATGAATAAATCCTTATGGACTTGATAAATGTTATCCAGTTCATTCAAGGTAAACTACTCTTTTTGTTTTGACCATTTTTTCTTAATTTGTATAAATTTTTTTGTTAAGCTCATATATTATTTATAGTCGTGCCTTTAAATTTCGTTTATAACATAATAGATTTTTTGTAATTTTTACTATTTTTTGTTTTCAAAATAAAAAGTAATATTATAATTAAAAACCGTAAAACAAACAATAAATAGGCGTTTTATAATCCAAGATGTACACATTTTAAATTTCCTTGTTTTATCTTGCTTTTAAATCTCGACTTGCGATAATATTTGAGTCTAATCCGAGAAGTTTTTCTATTAAAATTTCCCCCATCTTTATTGGGGCTTTTACTTGTGTTTTCGCAATCTCAATTAGTGCTTCACTTATTTTTTCTTTGAGAATTGGTTTATCGGTTCTCACAGGGATCAATGGCAAAAATCCATTCTCGACCCTGATTGTAGTTGTAAGAATTCTCTTTGGCTCAAAATATTCTTGTTCTGCGTATTCTAATCCTCTTTTACATGTATATCCTTCAAAAACTATGTCTGAGCCTTTTGATATTGCTTGTATTTGACAACCCGTAGGACACACTATACATCTTATAACTTTCACAATGCTAGCACTACTCTCACTCATGTTTATAACCTCCTTTACAATTTAATCCTCTTCAATTAATACCTCTGGTCGAGGTATTACTTCTACGGTTATCGATTTGCAATCTGGATTTATGTTCGCTTCTCTCAAATTTAAACTCAACTCAATCATTTCACTAGGAATTACATAAATCTTCTTTTTTTTATAGATTATATTATTATTTTCATCTTTAAATTGTATAAGAACCCTTCTCTCAGGGTACATAACTCTAAAGGTAAAAACAATTTCTTCGGAAATGTATTGTTTATTGATGACATCAGGCTTTATATAATTTACATTTTCCCCAGGAACGCATTTAATTATTTCTCTCTTCCTTAATTCTTTTCCATATCTAGAATTGATATATTCCACTGCATTCCTTCCGGCTCTTTTAGCTTCGTTAGTTACCATATCCACTAAATCATGAACCTGCAATACATTTCCACAAGCAAATATTCCTTCAATCGTAGTTTCTAAATTTTCATCTATAATCGGCCCACCATTATTAGATAATTCTGCTCCTACTTGTAAAGTTAATTCATTTTCAGGAATTAGTCCAACTGATAATAATAATGTGTCACATTCAATGAATTTATCTGAGCCTATTATTCTATCAAAATTTCGATCGACTTTTGAGATTGTTACTCCTTGAACTCTTTCTCTACCGTGAATTTTGGTAACGGTAAAGTTCGTAATTAAAGGAATATTGTAATCTTCTAAACATTGAACTTGATTTCGGAGCAAGCCACTGACATATGGTTGTATTTCTACTACAGCTTTAACTTCACACCCTTCCCAAGTCAATCTTCGAGCCATTATCATTCCAATATCTCCACTCCCTAATATTACATAAGAATTACCTGGCAAATAACCATCAATATTAACGAATCTTTGAGCTTGTCCTGCAGTATAAATACCAGCAGGACGGAAACCAGGTATATTGATTGCTCCTCTAGTTCTTTCTCTACAACCCATAGCTAAAATAATCGCTTTTGCTTCCACTTCAATTAATCCATCCAATTTATTGACAGCATATATTTGTTTTTCTTTTGTAATTTCAATTACCATGGAATCTAATAAATAAGGTATCTTTAAGTCGATTGCTTGATTAATAAATTTTTGAACATATTCGGGACCAGTCAATTCTTCTTCAAATTCTTTCAGTCCAAAGCCATTATGAATACATTGCAGAGTTATTCCTCCTAGTTCTATGTCTCTTTCAATAATTAGTATTTCTAACTTTGCCTTTTTTACTTCTATAGCAGCGGCTAACCCACCAGCTCCACCACCAATTACTACAACATCCGCTTTGTATTTCTTCATTCTTCAATCTCACCCCGTGTTTTACGAAGAACAAGTTCTTTTGTTTTAGCTACAAGATAATTACTATCCTCTCCCATTTTGACTACTTCCTCATATTTTATATTTAATTCTCTTGAGAGAATTTGGATCAATCTTGGTCTACAAAATCCACCTTGGCATCTACCCATACCTGGTCGACACCTAAATTTGATTCCATCAACGGTGGTGGCTCCAACTTGAGAGTGAATAGCATTCAGAATTTCTTTTTCAGGAATAGTCTCACATCTGCAAATTATTTTTCCCCAAGCTGGATCTTCTTTAATTTTTATATCTAATTCTTTTTTAGAAAAATCCTTGAACCTTTCTGGTTTCTTCCGTTTTGGATTATAATCTCCTTTAATATTTGTATTAACTCCTAATAATTCTAAGAATTCAACAACTCGTTCAGCTATAGCATAACAAGAAGTTAAGCCAGGGGATAAAATACCAACTACATTAATGAAACCATAAACATCAGTATTGTCAATTATAAAATCATAAGTGTCTGGTACTGCCCTCAATCCAGCAAAATTTCTAATGGATGCTCTTACTGGTAGATTAGGGACTAATTTCTTTCCTCCTTCTAATATTTCTTTTAATCCTGCTTCAGTAGTTGCGATATCTTTTTTATCATCGATATTTTGAGCGTTTGGTCCAACAAATGTATTTCCACTTACAGTTGGGCAAACTAAAATACCTTTAGAAACTTTAGTTGGTGTTGGAAATAATATTTTGTTTAGATGCATCGCGTTTCTATCAAAAAGTATATACTCTCCCTTTCTTGGCATAATGTTGAAATAGTCCAAGCCAACCATTTTTGAAATCTTCGACCCATATACACCCGCAGCATTAACAATATTATTGGCTTTAAATTCTTTTTCCTTTGTTTTAAGTGTAAATGTATAGTTTTGATGTTTAATTCTCCTCACTTTCTGATTTCGGAAGAATTTTACTCCGTTCATAGCAGCATTCTCAGCGAGTGCATAAGTCATTCCATAAGGACTAACAATTCCTGCCGTGGGAGCGTGTAGAACTCCAACTACATCGTCTGTAATATTAGGTTCCATGTGTTTTATTTTTTTCTTATCTAAAATTAACTCCAAGCCAGGAACTCCATCTTGTGTTCCCTGTACTCTCTGTTCTTCAAGTATTTTTATTTGATTATCTTCTAAAGCAACCACAAAAGATCCAATCCTTTGGAAAGAAAAATTGAGTTCTTCTACAGCTTGAGTATACATCTTATTTCCTTTAATGCACATATCCCGTTTTAAATATTCTCTTGGTGATGCATATCCTGCGTGTACAACACCCGAATTAGCTTTAGTTGTACCTGACGCAATATCAGCATCTTTTTCTAATAAAGCAATATTGAGATCAAATTTTGATAAAGTTCGAGCAATACAACAACCAGTAACGCCACCACCTATAATAATAACATCATAGATCAATAGGAATACCTTTTAAATTCAAATTAGTAAATAAATTAGCCTATGTAGTAAAACATCTTATTTCTTTAAAATTTATTTAGAACAAAAATACATCCTCTTGAAAAGATCGTTCAATGGGAAAAAAAGATTATATTTCTGTTTTATGTAAATATAGAATTAGATAAAAAAGAACCACAAAACATTAAATATTAAAGCTATAACTATCAGAGCAATCGTTACTGGGTTTATCAATGTGCTTCTTAGAGCTTTTGCGTACTTTACTTCGAGATCCCCTTTCAGCAAGGTATTAATCGTTTTGTATTTTGGATTTATCTGTTCTTTCATGTGATATGAACCAAGAAATCGAGGTGTTATTAAACTTTTTAAGTGACTATTATAATCGATAGTAGGAAATAAATGTAATTTATTATTGTTGAGAATATCCTCGTAATCTTTTATACTACGGGCTTTTGAAAGCTCTTTTTCAATATCTTTTTTCTTGTTATTGTCGTTCATTTAGAAAATTACCAATTAAATTTTACTCATGATCTTGATATCTATTTATTCTTAAATTTTTTACGCTTATTTAAAATAATAGAGATTTCATACTGAAAATCAATATAAAAATTTTATATCGATTATTTCTCTAGAGATTTATCGATAAAATCACCAAAATCAGAAAAAACACTTACATCATTGTCCCAATTTATTAGAGTCTTTTCGTATGTTCTAAAGAAGATGTCAGAGATTTGCATTAATTCATCAATTACTTTTTTCTCTTTCGTTTTGATCACAGAACTTCCAATAAAAAGAAATTTTCTACGCTTTATTATTACAAATCGAAGATCGGATTTTTCAAAACTTGAAATACCGCCATCAGAAAGCGCTTCAGCGAATTTGTTTAATGCGCTCATTAAAGCTCCAAATAGCTGAGGGTTCACCTTCTGATCATAGACTTTTGAAAATAAAACAATCCCACTGTCTGTTAAAACCCAAAAATCTTTAAGTATCTTTGGCACTTCTTCCACAAATTATTATTTTTCTTTGTCCAAATTTCTATTAATTGGTGTTGTAAATAATTAAAAAATCTTTTTTAGAAATTTTTATTAACTGTATTAAAAGTAAAAAAAATAAAAAAAATAAAAATTTGTTTTTTAGCTTAATATTAAAAATTTATTTAATACTATAGTATAAAAATCTATGATTTGGAAAACTAGAATAACCCAGATGACAGGGATTAAATTTCCATTAATAATGGGCGCGTTTGCAATAATTGGAAAAGCAGAGTTTGCTAGTGCTTTTTCTAACGCAGATGGATTAGGAATTATTACAGCAATAAATTTTCCTAAAATTGAATCTTTCCAAAGCGAATTAAAAAATATGATGAAATTGACGGATAAGCCTTTTGGAGTTAATTTTACTGTTACTCCTCCATATCTCCTAGAAAAGAGACGTGGAAGAACTGAAGAATCCTATTACGATTTTTTAAATTTAGCCATTGATATGGGAGTAAAAGTTTTTACAAGTTCAGCATACCAAGCCCCAGGATTAGGAGAAAAAATAAAGGATGCAGGTTGTTATTGGTTTCATAAATGTGCTACCTTAAAACACGCAATAGCCGCCCAAAAGTTGGGAGCTGATGCTGTCACCCTCGTTGGTCTTGAGGGAACGGGATTTAAAAACCCTGTTCAAAATACGACATTAGTAAATATTACAATGGCACGAAGATTGCTAAGTATACCTATAATTGCTGCTGGAG
>JBHLLM010000142.1:0-7311 GCA_048885575.1 Candidatus Hermodarchaeota archaeon | reverse complement strand
TTTGCTTTAGAATTGAAAGTATTTATTATTTTTTCCAACTCTTCGAATTTAAAACCTTCTTCGATTATTAGAATTGATGTTAATGCTATAGGTTGCGCGCCCATCATTATTAAATCGTTTATGGTGCCGCAAATGCTTAATGTTCCTAAGTTTCCACCTGGAAAAAACAAAGGATAAACGGTGTGTCCATCAGCCGTAATAACTATTTCTTTTTCATAGTCATCTAAAGGAATTGTTGCTCCATCGTCGAGTTCTTTGACCCCTATGCCCTTGTTCACATTTTTAAATGTAATATTTCTAGTAACAAAAGAGATTAGTTCCTCTTGTAATACTCCACCGGCACCATGAGCTAATCTAATTGTATTTGAGCTCATTTTTTTCATAGTCATACTAGGAAATAAGTAGTAAAAATTAAAAGCATTTAGATTATAAAATCGTTGCGTTCATGAGAATTACAATTTTATTCCATAAGCATCAATTATATTTGGAAATGTCTTGAGTTCGTTAATATCTTCGTTAGATACCGCTTCGTCTAGCGTGATGATTGAAATTGCGACATCTCCCTTTTCCTTTCTTCCGCATTGTAGTCCTGCTATGTTTATTCCTTTATCTCCTAAGAAAGTCCCAATTTTCCCTAACACTCCAGGAACATCATTATTTCTTAAAGCAAGCATATAATTTGTTGGAGCGAGATCGTAGAATAGTCCGTTTATTTCAACTATTCTAGGATTTTCTGTAAACACAGTTCCCGCAATTTTAGTTAAGGCTCCATCTTCTGTCATGATAGAAATTTTTATGTAATTTTCGTAATTAATTGGTTTTTCGTATTTTTCTACTAAAACCTTTATATCATTTTCCTTTAAAATCTCTTCCAAGTTAATATATGTTATTATCTCTACTAACCGTCCATCAAAAAGAGATTGCAATATCACAGCTTTAATTGGTTCGAAGTTAGTAAATATCTCTCCTTTATATTTAATCTTCACACTAACAATTTTTGAAAGGTTAAACTGAGTTATGAATTTACTTAAAGAAGAACCTAATTCTATATAAGGTCTATACAAATCAGCCATTTCTTCTGACATGTTGAATGATATATTAACAGCATCTATGAATATTTTGGAATTAAGAGCTTGACCTATTCTTTCCGCTGCTAATTTGGCTACTTCGATTTGAGCCTCATATGTGCTAGCTCCTAAGTGAGGCGTTGTAATACAATTATCTAATCCGATGAAAGGTGTGTCTTTAGGATCAACGGGTTCATTAGAAAAAACATCAATACAAGCTCCTCCAATTTTGTTGTTTTTTAGAGCATCGTATAGAGCTTGTTCATTTACAACCCCTCCCCTAGCAACATTAACTATTATCGCAGTAGATTTCATTTTCTCTATCTCAGAATAACTAATCAAGTCTTTGGTTTGCGGGGTTAAAGGAACATGAATCGTAATGTAATCTGATTGAGCTAAAAAATCGTTAAAATCATCTAATAACTCAACACCTAAATCTTGACCTCGTTTTTTTGGAACAAATCTATCAAATGCCACAACATTCATATTGAATGCCTGACACTTTTTTACAACAGCGGCTCCAATATTACCTAATCCAATAACTCCTACGGTTTTTCCTTGTAATTCTGAACCTCTCAAAGAATTTTTTTCCCATTTTCCTTCACGCATGGAAGAGCTCGCTTTATAAATATTTCGTGCAAAATTCAGCATAAGCCCAATTGTTAACTCAACTACTGCATTAGTATTACCTAAAGGCGTTATTAAAACTACGATCCCATGTTTATTACATTCTTCTATATCTATATTATCGTAACCAGTACCAGCTCGAACAATAACTTTCAATTTTTTCCCCGCATCAATTACTTCCGAAGTGATTTTAGTAGCACTCCTAACAATAATTCCATCATATTGTGAAATAATTTCTAAAAGTTCATTTTTATTTGTTTTATCATTAATGGTTAGTTCAAAATTTTTAAATTTCCTTAAAATCTCAACTCCTTCTTGAGCTAAACCATCCGATATCAAAATTTTGTAATTCTTCAATTCCATAATCATTTATACCTATTATAGCAATGAAAATTTAATTATACACTCGTTAGTAGAAATAAATACCGTAAATTTATTATCTTTTCGCTTCGATAAGCTAGTTTTATTGATGCTTAGTCTAACCTAAAAAATAAAAAAGGAATAATATATTAAAATAAAAATTTAATTATAAAAGAAGAATTAATAAAATTCGCAATCCTCAAGGATTTGTGAAAGATCTACAACTGGAAGGTCTGGTTTTGTTTGGCTAGCAGCAAGATACAAATTATTCTTACAAAAAACACATGCGCTAACTAAAACCTCAGCATCTGTCTCGATTGCTTCCTTAAGGCGATTTTCATTTATGCTTTCCCAACAAGCTACAGTTTCATCTAATCGGTTACTAGCAATATCTGTCGAAATTTCTCCGTAAAGTGCACGCACTCCTCCGCCAGCACCACAACACCATGACATATCTCTATTGTGTTTCATTTCAATTAATTTTACACCTTCAATCATGTCTATTAGTTCTCTGGGTTCGTCGTATACGTCACAATATCTTCCCAAATGGCATGGATCGTGATATGTAATTAATAATGGATCTTCTTTTGTGCGCTTCGTGTATCGAATTTTGAGACCCTTTTGTTTAGCGACTTTCGGTACAAATTGAACCATGTGAGAAAGTTCAAAACCTAGATCTCCTTTCGTAAATTTTGGATATTCCGTTGTAAATGTAGAAAAACAACCAGCGCAAGAAAACACAATCTCATTAACTCCTAATTTGCGAATCATCTCAACATTATACTTAACCAATTCAATTGCATCATCTTCCAATCCCGTTCGGAATAGAACTGATCCACAACAATATTCATCAGGAAAAACAATGAATTTTACTCCCATTTTATCTAGTATTCTACAGGTAGCGGTACTCAGTTCATTATTCCTATAAGCAGAGGTACATCCAACAAAATAACCGACTAAGTGTTCTTCGATATCACTTGCTTTTAATTCCCCAGACGCGATCTTTCTAGTATGTTCTGCTCCTCGTTCATATGCCATATGTCCTTCGTCACATGATTGAGAATCACACCATTTGAAACGATCGGTTCCACTTTCAAGAAAAGGATTTTTGTTCGTCAAGATCGAATTTTTTAAGACTTGCAATTTTTCAGGCATTACGCCTTTCCTAACCGCAGTTCTTCTATATGTTTGAAAGACTTCTAAAGTATCGATTCCCGAAGGACAAACAGTTCTACAATTACCACATAGCATACACTGGTATATAGCATCAATAATTTTTTCTTTATCAAAATCTATTGCTTTTTTCTCTAAGGACTTAAGGATTCTATTTCGACCACCAGCATAGTCTCTTTCAGCGTAGGTTGTGTTATAAACCCTACAAACAAGACGACAATAACCACATTGAGTGCAACGCTCGTAATCTAATTCTGAAAGAGATTCTGGATCTACTAGATTTTCTTGGTCAGGAGCAAACATACCTGATACAGGAGGTCCAGTTGTTACTACTTTTTTTACATCTTCACTTACTTTTTCATTCATTTTTAATTTTACCTCATTTAATTTAATAAAATTTTAGGCTGTTTTGTAGAGTAGTTTTGCTATCCAGAACAAGAGTCCAACGCGCCAAGATCTCATTTTTGCTTTCACTAGCCTATAGGAGTTTACGAGATCTTCAGGATCTATTTTATTTTTTAGCTTCATCAGATATTCTGCTCTTTCCGGGTTGAATCTAAGAAAATAGAAAGTATTTACTACTCCTAAAGTATATAAACTATCACCATTTTCGTAGTTGTTTATTGTAATATCGTTAAAAACTGCTTTAATTCCAAAAAATTCACGAGAATCCTTAATATCAGAGAGACCGAACAATTTGATCCTATTTCCTCCTTTAGGTCCAGACATCAAATAAAAAGCATTTCGATATCGTTGTCTGGAGGTTTTTTCCATGTAAAACTTATAGAACTCTTCGATTCTATTGTCAGATACCCAGTATTCTTGAAAAACTAGATTTTGACACCATCTCCCAACATTTACCTCAGTATCAGCTATATCACGCCATTTTTCCTTTAAATACCAATCCTCGACAGGAAGTCCGTCTAATTTAGAAGCTGTATCTTTAGCAAATGAAACGCTTTGAGAAGTTGAATTAGGATCATCAGAATATACTGCGTAGACAAAATAAGCTCTAGATGGGTAAGTCCAGTGAGCATACTTTTCAAAACTTTTATCTGAAAGCGATAGGAAAAAAGGTTTAGAAGAATCATTATTTTTCAATTTACGAAAAAATTCAACTGCTCTTTCAAATGTTTTAAAGCCGTATCCTACCATTTCCATTGAAGTATTAAGAGCCGTCACTTCTAATTCTACTTCAGCAACAGCTCCAAAAATACCAAATGAACCGACTATGTCATCGAGTGATAAATCTCCTTGAGAGGTTCTTGAGATGGTTTCAATAGAACCATCAGGTTTAACGAAGACTAAAGATTTAATTGCTTCCTTCATTATTCCATTTTTAAGGACTCCAATACCAACTTTACCCGAAGTAACTACAAAACCACCAACACAACTAGATTTATAACTAGTAGGGTAGCATTTTGGACCTAGCCCATATTCAAGCAGAGCTTCTATAAGCCTTAACCAAGAAATTCCCGCACCACATCTAACAGTTTTATTATTGGCATCAATTTCATAGACTTTATCCATCCTTCTCATGTCAATAATTACACCTCCATTGGTTGGGGTTGATGATGAGTAGCAAGAGCTTCCTGCGGCTCGGATTGTCATTGGAATTGAGTACTCGTGACATTTTTTCATCACATTCGAAAGTTCTTCGGTTGTTCCAGGACGAACAACATGCGTAGCTTGATATTCTTTTTTGAACTTGTAATGATACTTCGAGAGTAATGAAAGATCGCCGGATGTTGCTTCAATGTCGTACATATCCGTGCTAACGTGTGCAGGAGGTAAAATTTCTTCCAATTCTTTTGTTAATTTAGTCTTTTTAATTTCATCTTTTTCTTCAACTATTGCTTCATTCATTTTCTTTTTCACCTCAAAAGTATATGGGAGGAACGGGGAGTTGTAATAAGAGACCTATAAGAAAGGCGCCCCACCAACCAGCTAAGGTAAAGTACCCAGTCAATCTTGCGAGATTTCGTTGTCCAGAAGCTCCAAATAAGAAGCTTGCGACACCCGTCATCAAACCAAAAGCTCCAAGAAATATATGAAGCACGTGGATCATTCCGGAATAGTTAAGTACTTCCAATTCAGTCAAGGTTACTAATAGGATAATGTTTATTATCGTAACAATTAATGACCCTCCAGCAGCTAATCCGTGCCACATAACATATTTTGGCTCGTCGTATAAGACAAGAATGGTGCCAATCGATAATGAAATTAATGCGGGTAAACCCAGGATTATTCCCATATGCCAACTAGTAAAATTTGGATCAAATCCATCTTGGCGATAATCAGCGAGTCTAGGCTCAAATATTTCAATACCGTTTAACAAGACTATTACTGTCATCAAAGTCCCGAATATGATTGCCATAATCCATATTAGAACTTTTTGTGTACCTTTTTTTCTGAAGTTCAATATTAAAATCAATGCTATAAATATTGCAACAGCTACAACGGAAAGGATAACTTGTATTTCAGGTGTTATCATATATTTTACCTTTTTTTTTTTCAGTTAAATTTTTGATATTTTATATAATCATTTATAATGATAAATAAACATTTTCGTTTGTTATTCTAGAATAACTCCCAATAATACCAATAAAAATCCTATGACCATATAAAGGGAAGCAATCTTAAAAATGAGGAAAGTGAGCTTATTTGAAGGTTTTATTAAGCTCTTTATTACCAATATTATAATTATAACGCAACAGACAGCCCAGATAATCCTGACGATTGCGTTTGCGTCTAATATTTGAGTAACCTCGTAAAGCGCTGCACTACTAATGAATGCTCCAATGGCTATGACACGCATTGTTTGTTTTTCTGAACTTACAACCGGCCACATAGGTACTCCTGCATCTTTGTATCCTTTAAAATTTTTAGGTATTAAAGCTATTGTAAGAATGTGAACAGGAATCCATGCTAGAATGAAGATAAGAAACAAGAATCCAATCCAGTCTAAACTTCCCAATATGGCTGTCCGACCTGCCCAAGCTGGAAGACCCCCCGCAATCCCACCAAAGATTATGCTATATTTTGTTCTTCGCTTTAATAAAATAGTATAAACCACGACATCAAAAAAAAATCCAAAAAAAATAATTATTGTTGTTATCCAATTGAGTGTTAGAAACGCAAGAGCGATACCTGTAACAGTTAACACGGTTCCGATTATAAGAACAGTAGATGGTTTAATTTTACCACTTGGTAAGGGCCGATTTTTTGTGCGCTCCATGATAGCATCAATATCTCTATCTATATACATATTCAATACGGTAGTACCCGACACTGAGAGATATAAAGAGATTACCAAATGTAACAAATTGAACCAATTTATCTCAATGATTAAACCGAAAGCAGTAATAAAATATGATAAAACTCCAGTATAGAGTAATAGTATGGTTTGTCTAGCTTTTATTAAATCTCCAAAGAGTTGTATTATATTTTTTAAATTCATAGTTATCTCAGCTTATTAGTAATTATTATTAAGTTTATAAATGAAATTAACGTCAAATAGAAGTTTAATATTGAAATTAAAAATGATATATAAAATTTTATTTGGAAAAAAATAATTAGGAAA
This sequence comes from Candidatus Hermodarchaeota archaeon, assembly GCA_048885575.1. Taxonomy (GTDB): domain Archaea; phylum Asgardarchaeota; class Lokiarchaeia; order Sigyniarchaeales; family SOKP01; genus SOKP01. The sequence continues at coordinate 501 of JBHLLM010000142.1, read as the reverse complement.
AAAAGTTAAACTTTTTTTAAACTGTCTTCTCATGAAGAATCATAGGTTCAGAAGCTAGTACTCCGTGAGCAGAGGGAGGGATCGTTTTTAAATTTTTACCAAGCGCATACAATCCGATGGCAAAGCCTACCAAGAGAACCCATACCCCTAAAAACACCACAGTTCGAAAGCCTGCGAAATTTTCCAACTCTAGAGGACGTACCATATGTGCCATTGCGAAAGGAAATGTTAAATTAAAACCGACAAAAAAGATCCAACCCAGGATTTTTTTTAATCGACCTTTAACCCCGAAAAAGTCAATAGCGTGCACCATCAGTGCCACAGAAATCATGACTGCCAATTGGTGCCAGTGTGCCACATTAAAATTATATTCCAGTGTTACCATATCATGTAATCTATAATATTCATCTGTAGTAAGCCCAACATAGATTTGAGGGAAAACTAAAAGCTGCGCTATCATAAGGAGGTAATAATATGACATCTTTACGGGTTCACTAAACA
>JBHLLM010000141.1:0-7393 GCA_048885575.1 Candidatus Hermodarchaeota archaeon | reverse complement strand
AGTAATTTCTAAGATTGGGAATTTTAAAAAATTGTCAATTCCTATTTCTCCTATCTTTGATGGTTTACAAGATTCAGATGAAAGGGTAAGGAAATTTTCTGTATTAGCTCTTGAGAAATACTCTATTGAGGAACCAAATTCAATAGATATAGATAAGATTATTCAAAGAATAGATTCTCAGAACTTTCAGTCGATAAAAAGCGTTTGTTATCTACTAAGTAAACTTTGGGACTTTAATCCTGAAAAGATCTTAACTACTCTTTTAATTTTTATAAAATTCAATGATTCTGAGCTAAAGGAAAGTATCTCAAACAACATTGTTAATAACTTCAGAAAGAATCCTGATCTTATTCTTGACAGATTTCTGAAAATTCAAGACGAATCAAAATACATTTCGAAGGGTATAATTTCTAAAACAATCATAAAAATTGCTAAAGAGTATCCAAATGATGTTATTCCTAAGTTGATTGAATACTTAAGCTCAGATGATAAGTATGTTAAATTAAATATTATTTCTTCTTTAGAGAGCTTAATAGAAGATTATATTGATTTAATAGACTTAAATTCAATAATCACTTTATTAAATGATAGCGATAAAGAAGTGAAGAAAAGAGCTTCTCAATTAATTTCTGGAGTTTCGAAAATTAAACCCTCAGCACTAAAACCAATTATCGCAGGAATATTCAATTTCATATCAAATCAAGATCTGTCAGTAAGGATAGTTCTAACAAAGACTATATTAGATATAGCAAAACAGTTACCAGATCATATTTCTGTTTCTGTTATTATAGAATTTCTTTCGGATTCAGATTCATTTATTAGAGAAACTAGTGCAAAAATCTTAGGTTATGTTGGAAAAAGACAATCTCTAGCGGTTGTTGATGCCTTAATAAATATTGGCCTAACTGATGAAGAATGGATAGTTAGGGACGCTGCTGTCGAGAGCTTGGGAAAATTGCTTCATTATGTTGAAAATAAGGAGAATGTAATAAAAAAACTAGTAAATTTATTGGATGATGATAAAAGTTGGGTTCGCCGGTCTTCTATGAATCTTATTTCATCGATACATGGAATACCAGCTTCCTTAATTCCCCTTAAAAAAGTTATAGATAATCTAAAAAGTAAAGATTCTAAAGTTAGAGAGGGTGCAGCTAATCTTTTAAAAATTTACAAAATAGAAGATATTGATAGGATTTTCAATAATATTCTATCTTTACTTGGTGATGAAAGTGAAGATGTAAGGGCTACAATTGTAAATGTATTAGTTGACATCATACAGAATGTAGGAATATCTAAAATGCTTTCTAAACTATTAAAAAATTTAAGCGATGAATCAACAATAGAAACACAGCAATCGATAGCAATAATATTGGGTCGCTCTGTTAGGTATGAAGATGAAAAAATAAAAAAGCGAGTGATATCTCTTCTAAAGATTAGATGTGAAATGTCACAAGATCCTATTATTTGCGAGGTTTTAACGAAATTAAGAGAGAGTTAATAATTTCTATAAGCATGCCTACAAGCTCGCGGAATATTTCACTAAACCAATTGTCTCCCATAGTTTTTTTCCGACAAATTTTATTTTCTGTTTAATAAGCTTAAATCATTAATATATTGAATTAAAATATTACCAAAAATATTTTTGGTATATTAAAATTAAATTAAAAGTGATCCTATTTGACAACACCAATGACTAGTCCTAGTGTACCTATTAATAAAATTCAGCGTTTTGAAGATTTTTTTCGATTATTTGAAGAAAAGCCTGGAGAGTATAAGTACCAAGACCAAATTAATGATATTTTTTCTAAGGGTGGCAATACATTAATAATTCGTTATGAAGATTTACTAGCTTATGACCCCCAAATTGCCGAACTCCTTAGAAGGAATCCCACCACTCTAATAGAAGATGCTACTGAAGCATTTAAAAACATATTGAAATTTCAAGCGGGAAAATTAATTGAACAAGATTATTTTATTAGGATAAAGACTAAAGACGAAAAAAGCCCATTATTTATCGTTCTAAGAGGATTAAGAGCAAAAAATATTGATAATCTCGTTTGGACTAAAGGAATCTTAGTTAGAAGCTCAACAATACGTCCAAAACTAATGAAAGCAGAATTTGAGTGCATGAGTTGTGGGGCGCATTTTGAAGTGTTACAACTCACTTCCAAAATTAGGTGGCCTAAATTTTGTTCTAACTCAAGGTGTAAAGCCAAATCTCAATCAGATTTTCGCTTAATCTCGAGGAATTCAGAGTTTATTGACTGGCAAAGTGTAATGATCCAAGAAATCCCTGAAGATCTACCCCCTGGTAGAATACCAAGATCGGTCCAAGCAATTCTAACCTATAATTTAGTCGATACCGTAAAGCCGGGTGACAGAGTTAAACTCATGGGCATATTTAGATCTGTGTTGGCTCAAACGGTTAAAAGTATTAATAGTACATTATTCAAGACTTTTGTAGATGTAAATTATATAGATCCTGAAGATAAAAGCGATGATTTCATTGAGTTATCTAAAGAAGATAAAAGAGAGATTGAAAAGTTATCAAAAGAACCAATGATTCAAAAGAAAATTGCTAGATCTATTTCACCAGTAATTTACGGAAGGGAAGAACTAAAATTAGCTACTGCTTTGACTCTTTTTGGAGGAACAAGGAAAAAAAGACCAGGAGGCGGATATAAACGAGGTGATATTCATATTCTATTTGTTGGCGATCCAGGCACTGGTAAATCTGAAATTCTAAAAAGTGCTATTGAAGTGTCACCTCGCGGATTATATACCTCAGGAAAAGGTTCAACAGCTGTTGGTTTAACGGCTGCAGTGATAAAAGACACAGATACTGGTCAAATGAATCTTGAAGCGGGGGCTATTGTGTTAGCAAACGGGGGTGTAGCGGCAATAGATGAGTTTGATAAGATGGATACTTCAGATAGGTCGGCACTACACGAGGCAATGGAACAACAAACTGTGAGTATAGCAAAAGCAGGGATAGTTGCTACTTTAAAAGCTCAAACAGCAATTATAGCTGCTGCAAACCCTCGCTCAGGAAGATACGATCGATATAAAACGCCAACTCAAAATATCCATCTCCCTCCATCGCTTCTATCTCGTTTTGATCTTATATTCATTGTTATAGATCGACCAGATCCTTCTGATGATGCACAAATGGCAGAATTTATCCTTCAAAATTCGATGATGGGACCAAATGATAGTTTTGAAAGTAAAAAGGGATCTATAGCGCCTATTCCGGGAGATTTGCTAAAAAAATATATTAAACACGCTAGGAGAACTTGTCAACCGGTATTAACTGAAGAAGCTAAGGAAGAAATTAAGGAATTCTATTTAAAGCTACGTGGGCAATATGATAGTGAAGACGCGATTGTCTCCATTCTAGCGAGAAATCTAGATGCACTTGTTCGATTAAGTGAAGCATATGCAAAAATGGCTCTAAGGGACAAAGTAATCAAGAGTGATGTGGAAGAAATTATCAAATTATTTAAAAGATTTTTAAAGGATACTGGTTATGACGAAACGACAGGAAAAATCGATATGGATCGTATATTGGTTGGACAATCTAGAAGTTCAATTACCAAACTTGATAAGATGTTAAGTAGGTTAAAGGAAATTTTTGAGGATAATAATTGGAAAGAGTTAGAAAAAAAAAATGTTGTTCAAATTCTCGAACTCGAAGAAGATTTAGAGGAAAAATGGATAAAGGATGCCTTAGATGAGTTAATTAAAGAAGGAACTTTATATGAGCCGAGAAATAACAGGATTAAATTCACTAATAAAGATGATTGATACAGATTTATATTGAAAATTACTTAAACAATTAATTACAAATCTTATTTTCCAATGATGAAATGTTTGTTAACGATTTTCTTAAATCGGAAAAAAAAGAAAAAATAACATTTGATATATTTAACCAAGATATTACAAATTCACAACTAGCAGATATTTCAGAGGATACTTCTCACATCAATTTCAAAAAAGAGTTGAATGGCCAACAATTTGAGGTTATAAAGGAGATAAAAGGACCCCAATTAATAATCGCTGGTGCTGGTTCCGGAAAAACGAGGACTATAGTTTATTGTGTGGCAAAGCTTCTCTCTGAAGCAGTAAAGCCTTCCGAAATTATGTTAGTCACCTTTACTAACAAGGCTGCTACAGAAATGATAAAGAGAGTAGAAACTTTGTTAGGTACAAAACCAAATGGGATATGGGCTGGTACTTTTCATTCTATTGCTAATAGATTTCTCCGTCAATATGCGAAATCCTTAGGCTTCAAACCAAATTATGTCATAATTGACGAAGCAGATGCGAATCTCCTAATGAAAATAACTTATAATACCATAAAAATTGAAACAAAAGACATTTCCTTCCCATCTCCTAAAACCGCTAAAAAAATTCTATCCTATTCTATAAATTGTAATAAAACTATCGGCGAAACGATAAAGTGGAAATATCAACAATATGATGATATAAAAATTATCTCGAAACTCAAGGAAATCTATAGTATTTATAAAAGTAAAAAGGCAAAAGACAATCTAATTGATTTCGATGATCTTTTAGAGTTTTGGAATAAATTATTAGATGAGAGATTTATAGCACAGAGAATAGCCTCAACATTTAAACATATTTTAGTCGATGAATATCAAGATACTAATTATATACAAGATGAAATTATTCGGAAATTATCAAAATACACTCCAGAGAGCAATATCCTTGTTGTAGGAGATGATGCTCAGAGTATTTATGGATTTAGAGGCGCTAATTTTCAAAATATTATGGAATTTTCAGAACGATTTGAAAATTGTCGCATTTATAAATTAACCCAAAATTATAGGAGTGTTCCAGAGATTCTAGATTTGGCTAATAATTCCATAAAACATAACAATTCTCAATTTAGGAAAGAAATGCAAACTACACGACAAAACGGTGTGAAACCTGTTCATATAATATCAGAAAATGAAGAAAGTCAAGCGGTATACATTGTAAATGAGATTAGCGAGTTACAGAAGAATGGACATACATTAAATGATATAGCTGTTTTATATCGTGCAGGTTTTCATTCTCTAAGAATAGAATTAGAACTTCAAAATCGAAATATACCATATGTTGTACACTCAGGCGTATCATTTTTTGAGCGAGCTCATGTTAAAGATTTAGTAGCACATCTTAGAATTATTCAAAATCCACATGACGAAATATCTTGGTCACGAATTTTTTCACAATTTCAAGGAATAGGAAAAAAAACATCTTCAAAAATATATGAAATTTTATCTGATATGAGTAATCCGTTAGACGAAATTATCTCAAGTAATAGTTTTCGTAATAATTTAAATATTATAAAAATTCCGAGAGGTATAAAAGAAGAAATTGTTGTATTTTTAATAGAGTTCATTAAATTAATCAAACTTGATAATCCTAAACAACTAATTATCAAATTAATTAATCAATTAACAAAATTATTAAAAATTAAATATTCCAATTGGCAAGATCGTGTAGAAGATCTAAAACAAATTGCTATATATTCCCAAAATTATAATACAATCCAGAGTTTTTTGGATATTCTAACTCTGAACAAATCGACGATTGATTCAAAATCAGTGGGTTTGTCAAATACTAATAGTTCAACATTAACGCTCTCAACAATTCATAGAGCAAAAGGGTTAGAATGGAAAATAGTTTTCATTCCAATGTTATCTGAAAATTTATTCCCTTCGAACAAAGTAAAAGCGGATCTAGAAACTTTTGAGGAAGAACGGAGGGTTTTTTATGTAGCAATCACCAGAGCGAAAGAAAGATTATTTCTAATATCTCCTAAAAGAATTAAAAGCTTTAAAGGCCATAAAGACCTAAACTTGTCAACATTTATTCGAGAATTAAGCCCTAAAGTTTATAAGAAAATCAGCTACCCTTATTATAATCATTTTCCTGTGAAATCAGCAGATTTAGGTTTAACAAAAAAAAAATTAAAAAGGGATAAAGAATTGCCTTTATTTACCACAGCAGATTCCTTATTAAAGGATTAAAACAAGCTTCCTATAAAATCTAATCTGGATTGAGTATCATGAAGGCAGCTGTATTTATGGATGTGAAAAAAATTATCTACAGAGAGGACTATCCAAAACCATCGCCTAGTCCCGATGATGTTATAGTAAAAACGCACTATTGTGGAATATGTGGAAGTGACATTACAAACTTTAAATTAAAAATGTACCAAGCGCCTTTAATTATGGGACATGAATTTACAGGAGAAGTTATAGAAATCGGTTCTAATATTACTGACATAAAACTAGGAGATAAAGTTTGTGGAATAAATGTTGCTTTAGATATCGATCAAGGCCAATTAGACGGTATGGGAATTTTTAAAGACGGAGGATTTGCAGAATTTGTAAAAGTCCCAAGAAAGTATTTATTTCAAATACCTAAATCTATTTCAACTAAAGAAGCAGTAATGATAGAGTCATTTGCCAATGCTTGCAGAGCTGTAAAATTATCCAATATTATTGAAAATCAAAATATTATTATAATCGGAGCGGGAAATATTGGATTATGTTTTTTAAGTTATTTACTGATTGAAAAAAAACCTAAATATATCATCGTAATTGAACCACAAGCATTTTTAAGAGAAAAAGCAAAAGAATTTGGAGCAACAGAATCTTTTTCACCGAGTCCTGCTAAGATTAAAAATTTCTTAAAAAGAAATGGAAAACCAACTTACATTTTTGATTGTGTTGGAAATCAAAAATCAATCTTAATGGCAATAGATTTAATAAAAAAAGGCGGATCTATTATCTTAGAAGGAGTATTTAAAGGTAAAGTCTCATTTCCTATGTTTTTATTAAATTCTAAGGAAGCTAGTATTAAAGGTGTCTTAAGTCATGATCGCGAGGATATCCTTCATGCTTTAGAATTTTTTTCTCAAAATAAAATAAACGCAATTAAATATATATCTCAAATTATTCCAATTCAAGATACTCAAAAAGCATTTGAAAAATATCTAGATCCTGTAGAAAGAGATTTTATAAAACTCGTTATTGAATTATAGGATTGAGAATTTAATCGAATTATTTTTCTTTTAATTTGGATAGAACAATCAACTCAGCTATTAGATGAAACGCTTCCTCAACATTTTGACCATTTTTAGCAGATGTAAAAATAGTTGCTTTTACATTGATATCTTGAGCTAATTTTTCAATCTCCTCATTGGATATGATGGGTTTTAGATCCATCTTATTTACGACTAAAATTTTAGGAATATCTCCACAAAATTTTGTGAGATCTGGATTCCAAAACTCATTTAATTGTTCAAATGTATTTTCTCTAGTAAGATCTCCCACAATTAAGGCACCATGAGCTCCTCTATAATATAAATGTCTCATTT
>JBHLLM010000140.1:0-7396 GCA_048885575.1 Candidatus Hermodarchaeota archaeon | reverse complement strand
CATGGATACCTGAAAAATCTAAAGCAGTTATTCAAATTGTACATGGATTTGCTGAGCATTCAGGAAGGTATTTGAATGTTGTGAATCAATTAACACCATTAGGGTATGCAGTATATGCCGATGATCACCGTGGTCATGGAAGGTCTGATGGAAAAAGAAATTATGTTGATTATTTTGATCAATTTATCGAAGATGAAAAGAAGTTATATGATTTAATAAAGAATAAACATAAAAATTTACCAATCTTTATGTTAGGACATTCTATGGGTTCCATGATAGCTCTGTTTTTTACAAAAAAATATGAACCATTATTGAGAGGATTAATTTTATCAGGCACCGGTATAGGAGCGGGAGAAGATACTAGTAAAGCTCTGAGAGTAATTGTAAGACTATTAGCAAAAATTGCTCCAAAAAAATACATAAATCCTGGACTTAAGGCTGAAAAGTTAAGCCACGATTCTGGAGTTGTCCAGGCATATGAAAACGATCCTTTAGTTAACGCTGAAAAAATAACAATTCGATTAGGATGGGAATTAATGAAGTGTTTTGTGAAGTTTGATCTAATTACACACAGCTTAAAATTACCTTTATTAATTCAGTGTGGTGCTGAAGATTCTCTTATTAAAGGATCTGAGGAGCTCCTAAGGAATGCTTTCAATATGAAAGATAAAACTATTCTTATTTACGATGGTTTACATCATGAAGTCTACAATGAAACTAGAGAAGAAAGAGAGAAAGTTCTTAATGATCTTAGTAATTGGTTAGATAATCATCTCTGATTATAGGATTTTTCTTAAATATTCACTCGAGTTTTTAGCAACTAATTCAAAAGAAGGTTTCATTATTGTTTCAACTGAAACATAATCACTATAACCTAAATTTTTAAAAATATTTAGAAAAGTTTTGAAATCAAAATGCCCTGAGCCGGGTGCTCTACGTGTTGTGTCAGCTAGATGAATATGTCCTATGTAATGTACAATCTCTTTAAGATATTCCCAAATATAAACAGGATCTTCTTCTAAGTAAATGTGAAAAGAATCTATTAATAACTTTAATTTATTTGAACCTATTTCCTCAATTAGTTGTACTGATTCCGAAATAGTGTGATAAGAGTCAATTTCAAAACGATTAATTGGTTCAAATAATAGTTGGATATTATTGCTTTCTGCTAAACTACAACATTTTTTAAGAGACGAGATAATATTTAATCGTTCTTTTTGAGGATTACTATCATGTTTATAACGCCCTCTAATTAATCCAATAATGACCTTAGATTGGGTTTCCCGAGCAAATTCAATATATTTTTTCATCCTCTCAATTGCTTTTTTGCGAATAAATTCTTGTGTGTCGCCTAAAGAATATCCAAAACGAATAAAAGTACTTCCAGTACCTAAAGCAGGAATTTCCATTTGATATGAGTCCTTAATCTCTATAATTTTCTTCACATCAATTTTTTCTGGTTCTAGAAGGCTTAACTCAATCCCATCGTAATTTAATGATTTCAGCAATTTACATAGAGAAGTAAATTTATTATTTACATCTTTTATACTACTTTTCGATTCATCTAGCCCTGAAACTATACTGAGCAACATAATATTAACTTAATATAAGTATATTAAATAATTAAATCTCTTAGTTTTGCAAGTAAAAGTTCAGTTTTAACTTTAGGTCATAAAGATGATGTAATAATAACTGAATTTATTTTAGGGTCCTTTATTATACCATTTGGGTAATTAATAAGGAGAGGAATCACTTTTTTATTAGTCCTACTTTTTAAATCATCATCAATCTTTATATTTGCTACTATTTTTAACCGAACTTTTGAATTATTTCTCAATATGTTATCAATATGAATTTTCCCAGTTTATTTCTCTCGATTAGCCTAATTGAAAGACATTTTGTTATTTTTATCACTAATATTTATTGATTATTTTATTTCTGAGTATTGGAAATCTTTTTAAAGATGAACAACAAATACTAAATCACATTTATTCTATATTTTTAAAAACAAAAAAGTAAGAAGTTGATTGTATGAATGAACAAGAACCTGGAAAAATGTCTTTAGGCACGAGATTAGCTTTTGCCTGTGGAGAAGTAGGAGATAATGTTGCGCTTAACACTTTCACATTTTTAGTTTTTACTTTTTATTTTACCATTGTCAGAATTCCTGCACCAATTATGACTTTCGGTTTTATTCTCTGGGCTTTGTGGAATGCAGTTAATGATCCGTTAATTGGATATCTCTCTGACAGAACTAAGAGCAAGTGGGGAAGAAGGATTCCATGGATGATGGTTGCTACCATACCACTCGGAATTTTAATGATCCTATTATTTACTCCACTAAGTACTTATCTTGAAAATCAATCGGTTTTCATTTATTTCATTATCATTCTGATTCTATTTGACTTTGCCTATACCTCTTTTAACTTGAACTATAATGCTCTATTTTCTGAAATGTTTGTTGACATGAGAATACGTAGTTCGACAGGCAGAATCCGTATAATCTTTGTTCTACTAGCGACGATGTTTGCTTTAACATTCCCTACATTTATAATTGACGATATTACAAATAGTAATCCTGCAAATGTTAGCACAACAATAACTCAATATCAAATAACCGGAATTGCTGCAGCAATCATAATTTTTGTTTTTTACTTCCTAATACTAAAATGGGGTGTCAAGGATCCCAAACATATTTCTAAGGATGCAGAAAGTGCAATGTCGTTCACAAAAACCTTGAAATTTACTCTCAAACATAAGTCATTTTTATGGTTTCTATTTCCAGCTCTCGGTACTTGGCTTGTAATTAATATTTTACCAACCTTAGCTCCGCTTTTTTTTGTCTATGCTGTTGGGATTACTGATACTGAATTAATTGGGATACTCCTTTTAATAACTTTTCTTGTTGCTGCTGCTTCAACTCCTTTATGGGAGTTTATAAGAGTTAGAAAAGGCGCTCGATTTTGTGGATTAATAGGAATTATCGTATGGTTAGTATCAGTGGTACTTTTTGCATATTCTATCAATTTTGAAATGGCTTTGATATTTATGATTTTTTTTGGGATAGGATTGGGTGGTGGACTTTATTTTTACGACCAATGCATTGCAGAAATTATTGATGAGGATGAAATCACGTACGGAGTTAGACGTTCTGGCATCTATTATGCTGTTCTTAACTTTCTAATTAGATTATCAATGATCCTTAATTTTGTCATTATCGGATTAGTCTTTACTTCAACAGATTGGATGAATTATGAACCAAATCCGGGTGTAGATGTTATCGCTGGTCTCAGAATTCTAATGGGAATTTATCCAGGTATAGTTTTAGCACTATCTTTAATAGGAATGTTCAAATTTCCAATAAAAGGAGATCGTCTTAAAGAAAATCGAATTAAACTTACAGAGTTACATGAAAAAAAGAAATCTAGTATCTTATAGATACTATTAAATTTTTTTTTTTTTTAATAGCCTGGCACTAGCTTTTTTAAGAACAAGAATTGATATTCAAAAGAAATTTATAGTAATCTCATCGTTGTTTATTAAATTTAATGATTATTACTCAAATTTATAAATTTTACCTACTAGTTTATATTTTTTTAAGTATTAAGCTATCAAAATCTTAGTAAAGTGAATTATATGAAAGCAGTAGAATTAAGTGCAAAATGGGATCCTAAACCAAGTTTCATGATTGGGCCAAAGGATATTGAGGGAAAACTCACTTATCTTGGTTCACAGGTATGGAAAGACCCGCAAATTCGCTTAACTGATAAAGATAAACCGAATATTCGTGATAATGAAGTGCTTGTTGAAGTTAAGCGCTGTGGAATTCTTTAAAAATATCTTTTACAGAACAAAATCTGTGGTTCAGATGTCCATATGAACCAAGCATATGAAGATGGATACATCTATTACCCAGGACTAACTGCCTTTCCAGTTACATTAGGTCATGAGTTTTCAGGCATAATTGCTGATGTAGGTTCCAAAGCTATAAACAAAAGAACAAGCAAACTTTATGAAATTGGAGAGCCCGTAACTGTGGAAGAAATGATGTGGTGTGGAGAATGTAGATCATGTTGTGATGGATTTCCTAACCACTGTGAAAGCCTTCAGGAAATAGGTTTTTCTGTAGATGGAGCATTTGCAGAATATATAGCAGTCCCCTCAAAGTTGTGCTGGAGCTTAAAGAAATTAGAAAATCAATATGATGATATTTATAAAATCGGAAGTTTAGTAGAGCCAACCTCAGTTGCTTATAATGCGGTTATCGAAAGAGGAGGAGGTATCCGTCCTGGGGAAAATGTAGTAATATTGGGTGCTGGACCAATAGGATTAGCTGCTGTTAAAATTTTGAAGACAGCTGGAGCTGCAATATGTATTGTTTCAGAGCCCGAAGAAGGTCGAGCAGCTTTAGCTAAAAAAATGGGTGCCGATTATGTATTTAATCCTCTAGTAGAGAATTTTGTAGAAAAAATAAAAGAAATTACTGATAATGAGGGTGCAGCACTATATCTAGAAGCAACTGGACTACCTCAAGTAGTTACTGATGATATTCAAAACACTATTTGGGCATGCAAGGCTGTAAATAGTACAGTGGTAATTGTTGCGAGAGCAGAGCAAAGAATGCCTATATGCGGAGAATTCTTCCAAGTGCGAAGAGCCCGAATTGTAGGTGCTCAAGGACATTCGGGTCATGGTACCTTTCCTAATGTTATTAGCATTATGGCTGCTGGTATGGATGTGACTCCAATGATTACCAAAGAAATAACTTTAGAGCAGGTTCCAGAACATCTAAAGTTATTACAAACAGATAAAGAAAATTGTAAAATTTCAACTGTGATAAACTAAAATTAATTTTAATGGAAATAATAAATATAATATAGGAGATACCAATGAAAGTGCCATATAGCATCGATTTAAAAAACAAAACTGTAGTAATAACTGGTGGTGGAGGGGAATTATGTGGATGTTTTTCTAAAGCTCTTGCTAAACAGGGTGCAAAAGTTGCAATACTTGATCTACGAAAAAAAGCAGCTGAAGATCTAGCAAGCGAGATTATAAAAGAAGGTGGAACCGCTATTGGAATCGAAGCAAATGTATTAGAACTTAAAAGTCTAAGAGAAGCTGAAATAATTGTAAAAAAGAAATTTGGTTTATGTAATACACTCATTAATGGTGCTGGGGGTAATCACCCTAAAGGGACAACATCAAAGGAATTTCTGACTTTAGAGGATTTAAATAATGAAAAAGAGGGAATTTTAACTTTTTTTGACCTCGATCAAGAGGGAATTGAATATGTTTTTGATTTAAACTTTATAGGTACGCTGTTACCCACCCAGATTTTTGCAAAACATATGATTAATCAAGAAGGTGCATGTATCATTAACATCTCATCCATGAACGCATTTACTCCTTTAACAAAAATTCCCGCTTATAGTGGCGCAAAAGCTGCTGTTAGTAATTTTACTAAATGGTTAGCAGTACATTTTTCCAAGGTTAACATACGCGTAAATGCTATTGCTCCAGGATTTTTTTTAACCGAACAAAATCGTTCTCTTTTGACTAACGAAGATGGTTCCCTTACCAAACGAGCTAAAAGAATTTTAAATCTTACACCTATAGGAAGATTTGGCAAACCAGAAGAACTAATTGGAACACTTCTTTGGCTTATAGATGAAAAAGCCTCTGGTTTCGTGAATGGTGTTATAATTCCTGTTGATGGGGGATTTTCTGCATATTCTGGCGTTTAAAATTTAAAATCTAAATAATATGGTAGTATAATAATGGAAATAGCATTCAGGTGGTATGGAGATCAAGATTCTATACCTCTTAAATATATAAAACAGATTCCTAAAGTTACAGGTATTGTTTCAGCATTATATGATGTCGCTGTAGGAGATATATGGCCAATAGAGAAGTTAAAATCTCTTAAAAAAAAGATCGAAGTAGAGGGATTAAAGTTTTCAGTGATTGAAAGTATTCCTGTCCACGAAGACATTAAACTCGGTAGATCACATCGAGACCTTTTAATTGATAATTATTGTCAAAACATCCGAAATATGAGCTCTTTAGGGATTGAAATTTTATGCTACAATTTTATGCCGGTATTCGACTGGGTGCGTACTGATTTAGCAACTACTTATCCCAATGGTTCTAATAGCTTAAGTTATGATAATTCAAAGCTCAAAGCTATTGATTTTAAGAAAATTGCGTTAGATCTACCAGGTTGGGCAGCCCATTATACAAAAGAAGAATTACAGAATTACTTAAATGCTTATTCTGAAGTTGATAATGAAACTCTATGGTTAAATTTAGAATATTTCTTGAAAAAAGTGATCCCTATTGCTGAAGAATTTGGAGTTAAAATGGCTATCCATCCAGATGATCCTCCATGGTCAATTTTTGGTCTTCCTCGGATAATTACTGATGAAGCTGCTTTAGATCGTTTAATTAAAATAATAGATAGTCCCTCCAATGGTATTACTTTTTGTACAGGATCTTTTGGTGCAAATTTAAAAATGGACGTTGTAAAAGCTATTCGAAAATTTGCTTCGATAAATCGTATTCCATTCGTACATTTCCGAAATGTTAAACATATTGAAGGGAAAACTTTTTATGAGAGTAAACATCCTACAGAATTCGGAGATGTAAACATGTATGAAGTGGTAAAAGCATTAATAGATGTTAAATTTGACGGAATTATACGTCCTGACCATGGGAGGATGATATGGGGGGAAAAGGGAAGACCTGGATATGGATTATACGATCGAGCTTTAGGTGTTATGTATCTTGTAGGTCTTTGGGAAGGAATAAGCAAATCACTTCGGAACCATTAGAAAATATGGTGAGCTAAATAAATGAAAAAATTTATAGATAAGAATTTTCTTTTACAAACGGAAACAGCAAAGAATCTCTATCATGAATTTGCGGAAAAGATGCCGATTTTTGATTATCATTGTCACCTACCCGTAAAAGATTTAGCTTATGATGTTTGCTATAAAAATTTAGGACAGGCTTGGCTAGCTGGAGATCATTATAAATGGAGATTAATGCGTAGTAACGGGATAGCAGAGCAATTTTGCACTGGTAATGCTACTGATTACGAAAAATTTGAAAAATGGGCAGAAACAATTCAACTGGCAATCCGCAATCCTCTTTATCATTGGACCCATTTAGAACTTCAGCGATATTTTAATATAAATACCATATTAAATCCAAAAAACTGCAAAGAAATTTACGATCAGTGTTCTTCTTTGCTTCAATCACCAGATTTCTCAGTTAGAAATTTACTTCTTAATATGAATGTAAAATTTATTTGTACAACCGATGATCCAATTGATTCTTTAGAACATCATAAAAAACTCAAAGATGATGACTATAAAGTTAAAGTAATTCCTAC
>JBHLLM010000139.1:0-7397 GCA_048885575.1 Candidatus Hermodarchaeota archaeon | reverse complement strand
TCTTCTGATTCATTTTTACCTACAAACTCAATTTTCCCCTTTTTCCACATTTCATAAATATATTCGATGATATGTTTTACTTCGAATTTTGTGCTAAAATCTTCAAATAGCTTGGGATAATCAACTTTAAGGGTTCGATAGCATTCAGCACAGGCAGTTACAATTGTTGAGATTTCTGCTTTCTTGAACATTTCAACATTTTTCTTTGCTAAATCAATAAATACCTCAAATTTTCCTTGGCCCCAATAGACATCGTGACCACAACAAATTTCTTCTTTGAACAAAACGATTGGTTCTTGTTCCACTTTGCTTAAAATTTCCAATGTGCTTAACGCTATTGAATTTACTTTATCAAATTCGTAATTAAAATAAGGAATACACCCTACATAATATAAAACATTACCTTTTTCAGCAATTTTTATGCCTTTAGGTACCCAGTCTAGAGATCTATTAGGGTTAATGTACGATTGACTCATAATTTCCGTGATAGTCGTGTACACTCCTTTGTGTGCCACCATCTCATCGACATTCCTGCTCATTGATTGTCGCATCTTATATCGAGCCATTCTTACTAATTCAGCAAAATTAATGTTCTCAGGGCAGTCCTTAAGACACTGATTACAGGTCAGACAATCCCATAAAGTTTCGCTCTCCAATACTTTTTCTTCGAAACCCTCAATTATGAGTTGAATAATCTTGCTAGGAGTGAAGCGTTGGACTTTGCTTAATTGACAAACTCCACTACAACGACCACATTGGTAACATCTTCTTAAGATGCGCCTTAAATCAGGATCATAAATTTTATCAAGATATTCTGATCTGTTATCAACCTTTTCTCCTTTCTTGATATCTGTTTTTGTCTCTGTTATGATTCGTTCCTCTCTATTCGATAATCTTCATAAATTCTTCTTTTCTTTTAATTTTAGATTGAGAAAACTGTGAGATCAACTCAATCATTTCTTTCTTTTTATCTGAATCTAAATCTGCACATTTTATAATTCCAGCATCGAGAACTTTAGAGAATAACTTTTTTCCTTTTTCAGTTCGTGTAATAACAGTTGTATATTTATCAGGTGAACCCAAACCCCCAAATGAGATATCCGCGTAAATATTTGTGAAATCATTACAAGCGTTGCATGCTGGACGCATATATTTCTTTAGATGATTAAATGGAATGTGAATAATTTTTTCCCCTATTCCATCATCTATTAATTTAAAAATAACGTCTTCTTTAATATTAATTTTTTTAATATCAGAAAATTTGATGTTAAAATCCTTTTCAAACTTTTCTATCTCCGATTTTTCAAAGAGAAAGTTTTCATAGCAAAACAATCCAAGACATATCTCAATATTTTCAGAGGGAGTTACTCCTAAATCTTGCATACATCTTATCGTATTGAATTGACAAGGAGTCCCTATTACCGCTAACTTATTAAACTTATAACGATTTAACTCCGGAATTGAATGTGTGTAAGTAGAAAACTTTTGAATTTCGTCCAATTGGGAAGAAATATCTAATTTTGTTCCTGCGCTTTGTAGCAAATTGTCTTTATTTCTCGCAAAAAATGCTTCTCTTGAAAAGGGTGCGTAAGTCTTCGATACGATAGCTCCATCAATTAACTTTTTTTCCATCATATAATTAAGTATTGAGTTTACTACTCCTCCATCAGTGCCCTTTTCAAGAAATTCCTTATCAGTGGCTTGACAGGAATAAATTTTTTCGTAATGTCCCAAGGGCATTGAATTGAAATCAGTAAATTTGTACGATTTGTTAAGTTCATTGTCTAAGATATGAGTTTGTGGACAAATACAGTAACAAATTCCACACTCAAGACATTGATCTTTATGAAGGTATTCGGGAGGATTATAAGGATCCTTAAAACCAATAACATCGTACTCTGCTGAACTACAGAAACTAACGCAACCTCCACATTCTTGACAAATTCCTTTTTCGTGGACTTCTTTTATTAGATCCTCAAATGTTTTGATACTCATAATTTTATAAACTTCCAGATTAAATTCTAATGTAGTTCAATTACCTTACAGTTTGTTCTTTTACTTCCTGCTATTCTTTCTAGTAATCCTTGACCAGGTTTTACATCCTGTAAACTCTCAGATTCTATTAATCCAGCTTTAATAATTTCGTTAAAGAGTTTGTCTCCTTCTTTAGTTCTAGTAATTACAGAGGAGAATCCCGCTTGTGAACCTATTGAACCTACAGAAATATCTGCATAATCAGAAGTTAAATCTTCGCAGTAATGACAATTATTTCTAGCATATGATTTAACTTCTTTTAAATCAACAGCAAGTTCTTCTCCAGATTTTAAATTAATTATAAATTTACCTTTATCTATGTTCATTTTGGTTAGCTGATCGATTTCTTTGTCAAATTTTTCTTTTGTTAACTTAATAATTTCGGAATAGGGAAAAGATTCCATACAGAATAAACCAATCTTGTACTTAATATTGTTGAAAAATGGTAATCCACTCGGAAATAATGCTCCTTTTTCAATTGCTTTCATCATGCAAGGAACCCCAACAAATGCGAGTTTATCATACTTCTTTGTTTCGCTGATTATAGCTAAGGAGGGGGAATTTGCGTATTTGGTCCCACCAGTTTTATATAAATCCTTAATGTTGTCAACAATTACGGGTTCCGGCCTCCAAATGTCTTTTGAATGCTGGACAGCTACAATGGCGTCAACGAGTTTACTTTTTAAAAGATATTCTAAAATGGAGGTAACTATTCCTCCATCTTGACGAATTTTTTTGATTTCTTCTTTAGTGGTTGTCGCAGTATATGTGTTTATATAAGCTCCAATTTTGTCCGACCAAATCAGAGACTTATCTAAATTCTTAATACTTTTGTAAGCTTGGTCTATTGAGAAAGAACGAGGGCATACTGAAAAACATAGCCCACATTTCATACAAATATTGCTATCAACCTCAAGATTGTCTGCGGTCACTTCTATGGCATTCACTGGACAGATTGAGGAACACCAGCCACATTGACAACAGACACCAGCGTTAAAGACTATAGAAACTGGTTCAAAATATTGCTCAACTGGTAATTCTTTGATTTGATATCTATAAAAGTGTTCTTTAACCTCAACTTCCTTTTCTTCTCCTTTAATTTTTTTAACAACCATCTTAGTTTTAGTTTCTAGATGTTCTTGAATAAACCCTTGTTCTTTTAGGTAAATAACATCTCTAATTACGTTCTCAGCGGGAAATTCTTTAACATCTTTAGCAATTTCCTCTAAAAATAATGGATCCTTATCTCGAAGTTTTTCTAAGACTAGTTTCCGCTCTGTCTCAGCGTCTATCATCGCATCTAGTATCTCAAAAAATTGAGTTTCAGAAAACTTTCCAGCTTTCAAAATTTCGTCTTTTGCTTCAAAAAATGCTCTTATTTGAAAATTTCCGGAAGCTAGATATGTAGCTTCCATTAAATCTACTGCAGAAAATCCTTTAAACAATTTATTATTTGCAATTTGAACCATATTTCATACTTTTACCTATTTATTTATAAAAATTCAGATAATTAACAAAAATTTATTATTCTCCCTTTCCTTTGCAAGGCAAGTTATCTTACAACTAGTATTTTTTTGTAAGAATCATCCTATAGGAGATTGTGTTGCTTTTTGCTTTACTTTTTTAGTATCCATATGTTTTATCGGATTGGGTCCAGATCTCTTTATTTTTTCATAAGCATCTTCTACGCTTTTAACTAATTTATCTGCTTCCGCACCACTTAACCAGTACATATTAATTCTTTGACTTCCATAACCTCTCGAATCCAATATTCTATTAGCTAAACCAACATGCCTTTGAGCGGTAAAATTCCCTTGCTTGAACTCGCATTCATTTGGGCGTCATCCAACTATCATAATTCCGTCAGCTCCTGCTTTTATTCCGTACAAGATGTGCTTTACATCGATTCTTCCTGTACACTTCACTTTTATTATTTTAACAGAGGCTGAATATTTCATTCGAGAGACTCCAGCTAAATCAGCAGCAGAATAACCTCATTTCAAGCAAGCAAACATAAGAATTTTTAACTCGTTGTCCATTTTGTTTAACCTCCTTCCAACATTCCATCAATTTCAGTAAATAATTGATAGTCTCGAAAGTATCTAATATCGATCGCGTTAGTTGGACAACACGTAGCGCAAATTCCGCAACCATCACAGTTGATTTCGTCAACAATCGCTCCTTCGTCTTCAGTAACCTTCATTGCGTTCTTTGGGCATACTTTTTCGCATCTTCCGCAACTTATACAAAGATCATTAGAAACTTCTGCAATAATTAGTTCAATGTCTACTTCTCCAGGAGCCGTTAATTCAGCTACCTTGCTTGCAGCAGCTCTCGCTTGAGAAACAGAATACGCGATATCTTTTGGTCCTTGGGCAAATCCAGCTATGAAAATTCCTTTCGTTTTAGTTTCTTGTGGCATTAGACCAAAATGAGACTCAGTTAAAAAACCATTTCGATCAGCGTCTAAATTTAATATTTTTGAGATCTGTTCCGTACCCCTTGAAGGTAGTGCTGCTGTAGACAAAACTACTAAATCTGCGCTAATTATAATGATTTCGTCAGTTAAAGACGAATAAACTCTTATATTTATGTTCTTTGTCTCAGGATCCTCAGAGAATTCGCCTACTTTTCCTCGAATCATTCTAATGTCTGATTGTTTAGCTCTTTGATAATATTCTTCGAAGCCTTTTTCGTTAGTTCTCATGTCTATGTAACAAATGGTAATGTTCGCGTTAGGAAATTCTTCTTTAAGCAATTTTCCATTTTTTAAGGCTAACATACAACACACACCGCTACAGTAAGGTCTTTCAGTGTCTCGACTCCCAACGCATTGAATAAATACAATTTCTTCAGGCTTTTTTGAATCCGAGATCCTATGAGTATGGCCTTCTAATGGTCCATTTGGAGCGAGAATTCGTTCGAGTTGGGATTGAGTGATAACATTCTCGAATTCACCATATCCATACTCTCCGAATGGCTCGTAAATATTCCATCCAGTTGCAACAATGATTGTTCCAACCTTGAAAGTAACTTCTTCAGGTACCTGGCTGAAGTCTATCGCGTCTAGCTCGCAAGCCTCAACACAACTAAAACATTCAACGCATACTTCCCGATCTATGTCATATAAAAATGGAACAGCTTGTCCAAATGCTATATCTATGGCTCTTCTTGGTCCTAAGTGTTCATCAAAGTAATTTGAAGTTGTAATTGGACAAACTTCCGTACAAGCCCCACATCCATTGCAATCTTTGGTTACGAATCGAGGCTTCTTTTCTACAGTCACTTCATAATTCCCAACGAACCCATCTACTTTTTTCACTTCACTGTAGCTTAAAATTTCTATATTTTCATTCCGATTTACTTCAAGCATAACGGGACCACAGATTCATATCGAACAATCGTCGGTAGGAAAAGTTCTATCTAATTGAGCCATTCTACCTCCTATGGTAGTTTTACTTTCAACAAGGTAAACTTTAATTCCTTCATTTGCGAGGTCCAAAGCTGCGTTCATTCCAGCTATTCCACCACCCACGACTAGAGTAGCTTTCTCTACAGGAACTGTTTTTACAGGCACAGCCTCTAAAGTTTTGGCCCTATTTACTCCGCTAGTAACAAGGATTTTAGCTTTATCTAATGCTTCCTCGCTATCTTCAGTACACCAAGAACAATGTTCCCTTACATTCACCATTTGAAAATGGTAAGGATTTAAGTCGGTTTTAGAGATTGTACCCCTATAAATTGGTTCGTGAGTCCGAGGCGTTCAAGCAGACGCCACAATACAATCAAGTTTTTTCTCGTTAATATCATCGATTATCTCTTGTTGTCCACCTTCTGTTCACAGAAAAGCGTGTGTTTTAGATATTACAACATCATCTAATCCTTTAGCATGCTCTACTAATGCATTACAATCTACTTTTCTTTTAATGTTGATTCCTCACTGGCAAGCATAGTATCCAATCCGATGATTTTCAGATTTTTCCATTTTCTTTCTTACTCCACCTCAATTTTTACAATTATGTATAAAACTTTCTGATATAATTACAATTTCGTCCTTTATCATTTTCCGACTTTTTACATTAATTTCTGTCGAAAAATCTACTTTTCTAAATGATTTTTTATTTAAATTGTTATTTATTTAAGTTTTTACGTTATATATTATATTATTTTCTATTTAACGGTTTAAGTAAAAATGAAAAATCCAATTAGTATTATAAATACAAATTCCTCGATCAAAGACATATTGATTCTTCTATTAAAGAAGTAAATTAGCTTTTTTTGTTCCTATCGTCAATCTTATTATTTTCGTTTCTTTGTTTCAAGATTTTTACCGGTTTCGCTTTATCAATGGGGGATTCACAAGACCAGCACACATTTTCCATTTCAATTAGCGCTTTAGCACAAGTTTTACAATATATAGAACTACAATTCGGACAAATATAAATATCAAAACCCTCAATACCTCCTAAACACACTAAGCATTCTTTTCGTTCTCTATATATAGTTACGTTTTTCTCAGAGACTTGAGCAGTGGTCATTTGAACCCGATTTAGCTCATTTAAATTCTGACTCAAATTTGCTAATTCCATCCGCTTTGACA
Organism: Candidatus Hermodarchaeota archaeon; assembly: GCA_048885575.1. Classification (GTDB taxonomy): domain Archaea; phylum Asgardarchaeota; class Lokiarchaeia; order Sigyniarchaeales; family SOKP01; genus SOKP01. The sequence continues at coordinate 763 of JBHLLM010000139.1, read as the reverse complement.
TAGGCGCATCAATTTTTTTTAGGTAATCCCAATTATCTGATTGTTTTATCAACTCTTCGTGAGTTTCCGCTATTTCAACAGCAAGTTTAGTGTATCCATGTCTCTCAGCCATTCTTTGTGCTTGTGTCAGAAATCGTCGAGCATTATTAATTTCAAAGGTAATTAGAGCTAACTTGGCACGGATTATGTTCGCTTCAATTAGAAAGTAAAGGTTGTTTATAGTTTTAGCGAAATCAAGTAACTTAACAATCAAAGGTTTTATCTCATCTACGATATTAATATCGTTAGTAACCCATAATTCATTGAGCAACAATTCGCAGAGATCAACAAGAGACAAAAGTCTGATATTTAATTGATTACTTTCGTCTTCATAAATTGTTTTAAACAGGTCCTCAGCCAATGCCTTGTCGCGAAATCTAGCACTTGATTTTAACAATAATGCTTTAGCCATGTTATAATATTGTTTATAAAACACCGTTTGAGTTAGAGGTTTCAAGTATATCTTATTTTTTTCAATCTGGTCAATTTCAATTTGCTTGAAGTATTCTCTAGCAACTTCTAAATTAACTTTCATAATAGCGATACGTACAGCCATCATTACCGAATTTAAAAAATAGACATTTTTTAATCCATCATGAAAATCTTGTTGTAATTCAATAGCCCGATCAAAATATTTCAGAGCTTGAGTGAGATCCCCATAAAGCCAATGGTGCCTCCCGTAACAGTTCATCGCAACTAAAAGGCAGAAATCGTCATTGTTTTC
>JBHLLM010000138.1:0-7408 GCA_048885575.1 Candidatus Hermodarchaeota archaeon | reverse complement strand
TTAGAAGGAATAGTAATGCCTAGAAGCGAATATTCTGCCCCTAATTTCATAGAAATCAAGTTAGAAAACAACTATAATGTTGGTATAAATGTCTCTGAAATACAAAATATAAAAAAAATCGGAAAAAGAGAAGCTAAATACAAACTTCCAGAAAAAGATTTTCCCTATAACAATGCTTTACCTAAAATTCAATTACTAGGCACCGGAGGAACAGTCGCTTCAAGATTAGATTATACGACGGGAGCTGTGATCCCTTCCTTTACCCCAAGCGAGTTGTATAGTTCCGTTCCTGAATTAGCAGAAATATGTAATCTTGATTGTGAAATTGTTTTCGAGATATTATCAGAAAATATGAAATTTAAATACTGGCAAAAATTAGCAGAAAAAGTTAAACAAGCCATCGAATCTGGTTTTGATGGTGTAGTTATTGGGCATGGAACGGATACCATGTCATTTACTAGTGCCGCTTTATCTTTTATGTTAAAAAATTTATCTATTCCAGTTGTGTTAACAGGAAGTCAAAGAAGCTCCGATCGTCCATCATCTGATGCTGCTTTAAATCTGATAAACGCTGCTACTGTAGCTACTTCCGATATAGCCGAGGTTATGGTAACTATGCTAGGTTCTCCTTCACACGATTACGGATTAATTCATAGAGGAACGCTAGTTAGAAAAATGCATTCCTCGGTAAGAGATACCTTTCGAACTATTAATGACATTCCTTTAGGAATGGTAAAAGATAGGAAGATTAAAAAATTTAAAACGAATTATAGAACGCGAAGTAATTCTGAAACTATTATCAATACGAATTTTGAAAAGAAAGTAGCTCTTATTTATTTCTATCCTGGATTAGAAAGTGAAGTAATTGATTATTACATAGATAAAGGATATAAAGGAATTGTATTTGCGGGAACTGGTCTTGGTCATGTAAGCACTTTTATCTATGATTCCATAAAAAGAGCAATTGAAGAAAATATAACTATTCTCATGACCACACAGACAATTCACGGTTTTGTTGGAATGAATGTTTATTCTACGGGAAGAGAGCTTCAAAATTTTGGAGTTATACCGGGAAGAAATCTATTACCTGAAGTTGGATATGTTAAATTGGGATGGGTGTTAGGGCAAACTAGTGATCCAGAAGAAATTAAAAAATTATTGTTGACTAATATTGCAGGTGAATTTATAGAAAGAGAAATTCCAATCGCATTTAACTATAACATTGATGAGCTTTTAAGAAATCATAAACTCTAATCTAATTCTATATTTTAATCTTAAGAATTAATACCTTCTATGAAAAATAATAAAAAATTTATACTTTTATTAATTAGATATTACTAATTCGAAATAATAAGTGAACTTTATGGGAAAGCGTATATTAGCTCAAAGGAAAGGATACGGTCACTTATGGGCCCGATCTCCTAGTCATCGACATGTGGGAGAAGTTAAGTATCGCCCTTTCAAAAAGAATGAGAAAACAATAAAATTTAAAGTAATTGATTTCCTCCACGCTCCTGGAAGAGGGGCTCCAATAGCAACGATTAAGTATGAGGATGGTGAAAAAAGTCTATGGCTCCCTCCAGAAGGAGTTTATGAAGGAGAAGAATTTGTTCAATCTAAAACGGGATATGGCCAAGAAGTTAAAGTAGGAAATATCTTACCTTTAAGAAAAATCCCTATCGGAACTCTGGTGTTTAATGTTGAAGGAACGCCACAAGATGGTGGTAAATTTGCGAGAGCATCTGGAGTTGCCGCTATTGTTAGAAACAAATCAGGTAATAACATCGAATTGTTATTTCGATCAAAAAAAACTAAATGGTTCAATCTAAATTGCCTTTGCACTGTTGGAGTAGTTGCTGGAGGAGGAAGAACAGATAAACCCTTCCTAAAAGCAGGAAATGCTCATCATTCTTATCGTTCTAAAGCTAAGAAATGGCCAGTTGTGAGAGGTGTAACTATGAATGCTGCAAGTCATCCTTATGGGGGTGGTGCGAAACAGTCTCCTCACAAACCAACCACAACAAACAGAAATGCTCCACCTGGAAGAAAAGTTGGCCAGATAGCTGCAAGAAGGACAGGACATCAGAATTAAATTCTCATTTATGCTCCCTTCAAAATAATATTATAACCAACTCTATAATATTTACTTAAATATTTGGTTTTTAATAAAATTTTAAAATAAAAATAATAATTGATCTAAGATTATTTTAATTATAGAAATTATAAATCTATAATTTTGATATGGAACATAAATTTATTAATCCTATTGAAACACGTTACCGAACAGAATTAGCTAATCTCTTTACAGAAGATAAAAAATTAGAGTATTGGTTAAAAGTTGAAGCCGTATTGGCAAAAGCACATGCAAAATTAGGAAATATTCCTCAAGTTGCTGCTGAAGAAATTTATAAAAAAGCTAATTTAAATTATGTGAAATTAAAAAGGGTTAAAGAAATCGATAATGAAATACATCATGATTTAATGGCTATGGTTAAGGCTTTATCTGAACAATGCGAAGCTTTTGCAGGGAAATATGTTCATTTAGGTGCAACAAGCTATGATATTGAAGACACGGCAACAGCACTTCAATTAAGAGATGCGCTACTATATATAATAAAATCTTTAAAAAAACTTTTAGAAGCAATAATAAAAATTATCGAAGAGAAGAAACAACTAGTGTGCATTGGAAGAACTCACGGACAACACGCTATTCCAACTACTTATGGGATGAGGTTTAGCGTTTGGGCATATGAAATAGACAGGCATCTAGATAGATTAAAGGAGACTCTAAACCGCATATCGTATGGCAAAATGTCAGGTGCTGTTGGTACTATGGCAAGTTTTGGGGAGAAAGGCATTGAAATTCAGAATTTTATAATGAAAGAGCTTGATTTAATCCCCGCTTTAATAACAAACCAAGTAATTCAGAGAGATCGTCATGCTGAAGTTATTTATTTAACCGCATTAATTGGACAATCTTTAGCGAAGATTTCAACTCAATTTCGAGTTCTCCAAAGAACTGAAATAGCAGAAATGTTTGAACCCTTTAAAAAGAGTCAAGTTGGTAGCTCAACAATGCCTCATAAGAGAAATCCCCATAAATCTGAAAGAATTTGCAGTTTAGCTAGAATTTTAAAATCCAATGTAATTCCAGCTTTAGACAATATAATTTTGGAAGATGAAAGAGATATAACAAACTCTGCGAATGAGAGGATAATTTTTGCTGAAAACTTCATTCTCTTAGATTATATGATAATCCAACTTACTGAAAATGTCACTGGTGTTGAATTTGATGAAATAAAAATCGATGAAAATTTAAACCTTACTAAGGGAGCTGTTTTATCCGAAAAAATTATGGTTAATTTAGTCGAAAAGGGTATTGGAAGACAAGAGGGGCACGAAATTTTGAGAAATGCGGTAATACAATCGAAAAAAGAAAATCGATTTCTTAAAGAAATTGTAATGGAACATCCGAAGATTCATAAAGTTTTTACAAAAACAGAAATTGATATGCTATTCAATCCCCATAGATACTTAGGAAAAGCTGTTGAGCAAACTGAAAATTTAATAAAAGTTCTGAAAAATAAGTATCATCTATAAAAATGTCTAATGAAAAAGATATTTACTCTCAATTAGGAGTATCTTCAAAAAAGGAAGATGTTCATAAAGCAATAAAATCTATAGACCAAGGCCTATTTCCGGGATCCTTTTGTAAAATTGTACCAGATATAACTAAGAGAGACCAATACTGTTCAGTATTTCATTCTGATGGAGCCGGTACAAAATCTAGCTTAGCCTACATGTACTATAAAGAAACAAAAGATATCACTGTTTTTAAAGGGATCGTAAGGGATGCTATCATTATGAATATCGACGATATGTTGTGTGTTGGAGCGACCGGAGATTTTTATATCTCAAACAATATTGGCCGAAATAGTCGATATGTCTCTGGAGAAATCATTAATACTATAATCAAAGAATATTATGACTATAGTAAGAAGTTGTCTGAACTTGGATTGAATACCGTAGTTTGTGGAGGTGAAACGGCTGATGTTGGAGATATCGTGAAAACTATCCTAGTAGATGCTTCGGTTTTTACCACTTTAAAACGAAAAGATGTGATTAATGCATCAAACATAAAAAATGGGGATGTAATAATTGGCTTTGCTAGCGATGGAAAGGCATCATACGAAGATGATTTTAATAGCGGTATAGGAAGTAACGGTTTAACTTTAGCTAGACATGGAATTCTTTCTCATATTTATTACGAGAAATATCCAGAGTGCTATGACCAAAACCTTGATAAACAATTGGTCTTTTTTGGAAAATATCAACTTACGGATATGATCAAAGGATTGAGCTTGAATGTCGGAAAAGCTCTGTTGTCTCCAACTAGAACTTACGCTCCATTGTTATTGGAAGTATTGAAACTCTATCGTGAGGAAATTCACGGAATTATTCATAACACAGGTGGAGGCCAAACAAAAATCCTTAACTATGGCAATGGAATTGCATATTTGAAAAACAATCTTTTTAAAGTCCCCAAAGTATTTGAAATGATTCAGAAATCTTCAGAAACTGATTGGAAAGAAATGTATCAAGTGTTCAATATGGGTCATAGAATGGAAGTCTGTTGTAATGAATCAATTGCAAAAGATATTAATATAATAGCTAAGAAATTCAATATAGAATCAAAAATTATTGGCCAATGCGAAAAAGCGATCTCAAAAAAGAATAACCAGCTTGAAATTAAGTCAGAATTCGGATCCTTTAATTATGAATAAACTAATGTAAGTCGATTTCGAAGTGATAGAAATTTTTGATGTAATTTGTATTGGGGCGGCTCTTATTGATCTCATTGCTCAAGTAGAAAGACACCCTTCTGATGATGATGAAGTGTTTGTATCAAATCTAACTTTATCGTCTGGTGGGGCTGCTGCGAACACAGCATATGCTTGCGGAAAACTAGGCTTATCAACAGCCTTCATTGGAAAATTGGGGGAAAATGATATTTTTACTAATAAAATAATGAGCGATTTCAATGATGTATCAGTCGAAACGAAGTTAATCAAATATTCTAATCGTTATTCAACTGGGTCTGCTTATGTGGCACTAGATAAAAAGGGAGAGAGAAGGATATATGCACATAGTGGTGCTGCTAATTATTTATCTAAAAATGATCTCTTAGAAGAAGAGATTGCTACTACTAAAATAATTTTTTTAAGTAGCCTAAGGAATATAGAACCCTTAATAGAAGCAGCAAAAATTGGGAAAAAACACAATATTCCAGTGATTTTAAATCCAGGTATGTTGATTATTGACCAAGGATTTGACTATATCAAAAACTTATTAAAGCAAATTGACATTTTTATTCTCTCTCAAAAAGAATTTGGAACTCTTTTTAACTTCAAAGAAAATAATTTAAGTGAAGATTTAATTAAAAAGAAATCAATAACATTATTTTCTTTAGGCATAAAGGCGATAATTGTTACGCTTGGCAAAAATGGAGCATTCTTATTAACAACCAACCAAAATGAATTGATACAGCCAATAAAATTAGAAAGAGTAATAGATACAACTGGAGCCGGTGATGCTTTTTCTGCAGGTTTCATATTTGGTTTAGTACAAAAATTAAGTTTAAAGTTTAAACACCTAAGAAATGATATAAAAATAGGTAATTTTATAGCTGGAAAGTGTATTCAAAAATTAGGTGCGAGAAATGGAATTCCCGGAAGAAAAGAGTTAGAATTTTTTTTGAGAAATGCAAATAAAAAAATTTAAAATATTTCGATATAATTATCTTTTAATCATAAAACTTGTTTATAGATATAAACTATGAGAAAAAGTGAAAAGCCTTATAAATTGTTATTAAGGCAACGAATTTATTTTCTTTTTGAAGCTTTGGTAATTTTTCTCGGCATTTTTATTTTTATGTTAATCCCAACTTTTCTTTTGCCATTCCTAATTAATATCCAATCCGTATTCTTTGAACCTCTTTATTATTTATTAAGGGCATTAATACTCATCGCTGCGATCCCCTTATTTTTGTATCTGGCTAACTTTTTAATGGAAAAACAGCGAAAAAAGTTAATTTTAGAAGAAGATATTAGTCCATCAAGAAAGTTTTTAAATTTATTTAGAATTACTAAAAAGAATTATAAATTTCAGCTTTTATATGGTGTATTATTGCTTTTTTTAATTTTTATACCTCTAGATTTCTTTACTTATCTCTTCTCACCTGAAATGCTCTCTTGGTCAGCCATAGCTCTAGACCCTGCTGGAGAGTTCTCTTTAAATTCTTATTTTAACCAAAATTATTATATTTTTCTCTTTTCAATTATTATTATACCTCTTATGGTTGCTATATATGAGGAATCCTTAGTAAGAGGTTTCTTATCCAATAGAGGAAGCGATTATGTAAACAGTATGTCTGCTGTGATAATAACCTCCTTTTTCTTTGGATTATTACATTTTGATATTGTTTTTCTCAGACCTTCACTAGGATTACCTATTATCTTTCCTATTATTTGGTTCCTTCAAACCTTCTTTGTAGGGATTATTCTTGCGATGGTTGTACTAAGAAAACATTGGATATTTCCAGTAATCTTTGCACATACTCTAAATAATGTTATCTCCTCTCTCGCAATTTGGAACTATTTAAATGGTCAGGATTTTTCGTTGATGGCCATTTTTGTTTATAGTCCTCTCCTTATCGTGGCTATTATACTAATTGTGTGGCAATTTTCTAGAATTAAGGAAAGTTTATCAATAGGTTTTAAACAATTCAAAAGTTATTTCAAACGCGATAAGGATATAGAGCAGAGATCGTTAGATACAATTGTACGGATAATATTGGACTTTTTAATAGGATTTATTATTTTTTTGATAGGAGTAGTAATATTATAGCGAGTATAAAAGCAATGGCTAAATTTGGGATAATTTCTGATACTCACTTAAAATTTGAAGCTGAGATTAACCAAAATGAAAAACTATTTAACCAAATAGAAGAGATTTTCAAAGATGTTGACGAAATTATCCATGCAGGAGATCTTTGTGAAGAATTTTTATTAGATATTCTAAAAAAAATAGCACCAGTCCGTTGTGTAAAAGGGGATTGTGATAATATAACTGATTTGGAGGAATTTATCAAATTTCCAGTTAATAATTACAATATAGGTGTTATTCACAAGAAACCTGAAAATCTAGAAGTTTTTTTTAAAGAAAAGAACATTCATATTCTTGTTTTTGGGCACACTCATCAACCACTTATAAAAGGTACTCCGTACAACACATTATTGGTTAACCCTGGAAGCCCAACAAAACCTAAAGCACCACCACCCAAAAGAGGTTTCGAAAAACCAATAGCTAGACCAACTGTTATAACACTCAAAATTGACGAAGATAACAT
>JBHLLM010000137.1:0-7479 GCA_048885575.1 Candidatus Hermodarchaeota archaeon | reverse complement strand
TTAATATTATTTTTAAGAATTACATAGTTCAACGAATGACGAGTGATTACATGACCTATATGTTCATTATTAATTATTATCTTTGCAAAAGTTCCACCCATTACTTGCAAATATGCAGTTTCGACTTCTTCGCTAATTTGGATAATTTTTTTAAAATAAGTAGTGCTAATTTGATGCTTTTTTTTTGCATCAAGATAGATTGTTTCGCTAGGAATATTAGGATCTTGCCATTCATCATTATTTTTTATTTCTTCTATCTTCTTCTTATAGAACTCTTGTAACCACAAATATTTCGTTTTTATTAATTCAAAACCCTGTTTTTTTGCGACATTCATCCACAAATATTCGTATTCTTCCATAAGTGAAGTCAAATCTTTTTTTAATGACTCAATTTCTTTAATTATTTGCAATTTATAGGCTAGTTTTACCTTTTTGGTGGAAAAATCGACTAACTTCTTAGAATTCAAACGCTTGTAACAATAAAATTTAATATGTTTAGCAATAAAAGCAAGATTTCGAAGATTTTCCTTATTTTTTAATACTAATGTTTCTAAATCATAGCAAATTGTAATAATTTCATCCATATCCTTGATTACTGACTCAAATTTAGAGGTTTTTAGGTTTTTTCTATACACAGAACTTTTCTTACTATAGGGATGACTAAAAAAATGATTATAGTAAGAAGTTGGTCTAGTATGTATCCGTTTTTCAATTTCTATAGACCTCAGAATTTTAATTACTTTAAACAATCTAACATCATAAATGCCAAAAAAATGAACTAAGAAGCTTTTCCAATAATGAATAATGTTTATCTCTTTAATAGGATTCCAACCTACTTGAGAGGAGTAAATAAATCCATAAATTCTATTCTCTCTAATTTCTTTATTATAATAATCTCCCCAACTTGAAGTTATCTCCCCTAATGCTGCATTTTCAAAACCATTTTTTATTAGATTTGTCATATTTTTTTCACCTTGAACTAGTGACGGAAAGATTCGATTATAATCCATAATAGATGGGCTTACAATGAATGGTAATTCAAAGTCTTTTATTTTTTCTAAAAGGGGGTGCTTCTCTTTTGTATTGTATTTCCAATACATTAAAATCATATCTTTGGGTAATCCATCAAGAACACTTTTATATTTGCAAACAATATCGTGGTATATTATGATCTTATTATAACCATGCTTTTTAACGATTTCATAAACTTTCTTGTAATGCTTTAAATATGCGTTATCAATTCCTAGTCCTTCTACATAATTCTTAGATCCAGCTTTTCCCACGTCCCAACTTTCGTCTGCAGCTATATGGAAATATTCTGATTTAAAAACTTGACTTAAATCCTTTATCATGTCATCCAAAAGAATGTAAATTTCTTCATTGGCAATATTTAAACTATTTGATCCCGGAAATTCCCCATATGGCCAATAATCTTCATGATGTAATATATTCTCCCAATGTCCAATAATTTGAAATATTGGAATTAATTCTACAAAGTGTTCTTTTGCATAATTAAATAAATCTTTTATTTCCTCTTTTGAATATCTACCTCTTCCTTTCCCTATTTCAGGATAATTTTCGAATTTAAACATATCCTGCATATAGACTAAATAGTAATGATTAATTTTAAAATGACTTAGAATTTTAATAAATTTCTTTAAGTTATCAATTTTTGCTGCTTGCCCTCTTGAAATATCATCCGATACACCCCTAATCTCTAAACGGGGAAAATCTATTATTGCTACTTGTGGTAATAAATCTTTACTCGAACTGGAATTTAATAATTGAATTAAAGTTTGAACGCCATAATATATACCTTGCGATGAATCTGCCTGTAGAAATATTTTTGATTCGTTTGTTACTATAATATATCCCTGTTCAGTTGCACATTTACTTTGCATTAATAGCTTAGGATCTAATTTAGGAAAAATTTTTTCACATAATCCAAAAATAGTAGTTTTAATAGAAATTTTAGGATGATTATAATTGTAATTAACCTTTAATTCTCCTTTAAATCCAAGATTTATTAGTTCTTCTTGGAATTGTTCTATAATGCGTGAATCTTCATTCGATAAACTTGTTTCAATTGAGGAATTTTGGCTGATCTTCAAGAATTTAGAATCAATTAATTTAAAATGAAGTGGTTCTGGAAGTAATAGAATATCTTCGACAATTGATTCAGTTTGAATTAGGTTATTTACACAAATAAACATAAGAATTATTTATTTTTAGCATATAATAAGATTTATTGATTTTTAAGATGTGTTGCTAAGACTAAACTCTCTGTTAAATTTATTAGTATGGATCCCTGAAAAGTTGAATTCTAGCATTTATAAAAATCCTAAAAATAAAACATTTTCAAGTTCTTTTTTAAATGATTTTTGAAGTTCTAGAATATTACTATTACAAAATAATGTTAAGAAAATATCAAATAACTAATAAAAGGAGTCTAAAATTTATTTACTTAAAATCTTAATTTAGAAATAACACACCTAACAATCTGATAATTTTTAAATTATATAAAAGATATTTAAGTAAGTGATTTAGTTAATGGAGAACAAAATAGAAGCGGAAGAACGGAATTTTTTAGGATATTATTTACCAAAAAAGCCTTTCTCAATTGCTATTACTAGTATTTTCGCCGCTCTTACATGTGTGTTAACAATGCTAATTTCTATACCCATTCCAGCTACACAAGGGTATATCAACATAGGGGATGTTGGAGTTATGTTAACTGCTTTAATTTTTGGGCCAGTTATCGGTTCCTTGGGTGGAGGAATCGGTTCTGCCTTGGCAGATATTTTTTTAGGATATCCAATTTGGGCTCCTGCTACTTTTATTGTGAAGGGTTTAGAAGGTTTAATTGTTGGTTTAATTGCAAATCCAAGAAAAGTTCGGACTTTCTTTAATGTTTTTGATATTTTTGCAGTAATTTTAGGTGGTTTGGTGATGGTTTTTGGATATTTTATTGTTGAATTATTTATTTTCAATTTTGGTCTTGCTGCAGCTTTAGCTGAACTAATTCCAGGTAACCTATTCCAATTCGTAGTAGGAGCAACAATTTCTTTAATTTTTATCATAGTCTTGAGAATCGTGATTAAAAAAAGTAATCCTCAAGTTTTTGATTTAATCTTTATACCTATTGAATCAGGGGAATAAATTGTTTACCACTTATCTAAAAAGTTCAAAGCAGAGGGGTAACAAATAATAATTAAGGAAGTTAATATTATAATTTTTATAAGTCATCAAAATTCTTATCTAACCAAAATCGTGGTGATATCACCGTTCTCGGATGGATAATTTTATTTAGTATTTTAGGTAGTATTGGGGCTATTTTAGCAGCAGCTGGTTTTGTATTATTAGCAGAAAGAGTTCAAAAGATGCTGGTTTCAACGTTAATCTCGTTTGCAACAGGGACTCTACTTACTACAGCCTTATTCGGATTAATACCTGAAGCAATTGAAAGTGTTGGGGGAGAAATTCATAAAGTTATGCCATATGTTTTAGGAGGTATCCTTTTTTTCTTTTTCTTAGAAAAATTCATCATTTGGCGCAATTGTACTGACGAAAAATGTGATGTTCACGCTGCTGCTGGACCTATAGTATTAGTAGGAGACGCTTTTCATAATTTTATTGACGGAATTGTCATTTCAGCGGGGTTCCTTACGGATTTTACGGTAGGAATCGCTGCAGCTATCGCTATTATTGCTCATGAAGTTCCCCAGGAGACTGGGGATTTTGGAATTCTATTGCATGGAGGATTTTCCAAGAAGAAGGCGTTTATGTATAATATTATCTCAAGTATAACAACAATACCTGCTGCTTTGATTAGTTATTTTATACTCGGGACAATTTCAATTATCGCACCATATGCACTGGCTATATCAGCATCAAGTTTCTTATATATAGCATTATCAGATTTAACACCTGAATTACATAAGAAGTGGGGCTTAAAACATACCGCTAAACAGTTAATTTTAATTTTAGCAGGAGTTTTTATTATGGTTTTGATCTTTACATTTATGGGACATAATCATTAACGATTACCTACAAATGAGCTATTAAATAATTCATTTGAAGCATATGCTGTTAAAATTTGCCCAAAAAATAAATGATGAGATGCCATACTTCCAGATTTACATGAATGAACGACTTTGCATTCATAACAAAGTATACTATCTTTAATAGTAGGAACCTTTGTTCGTTGCCCTTCTATAGGTACTAAATGAGCTTTCTTAAATTTATCAGTATTTCTTCCTGAGAGTGAACCAGTAATATTTATTGTTTCAGCATTTTTTTTCGAAGGGATATTTAATGTAAACTCCTGCACACCTTCCTTTAACAATGTGAATGTATAACGAGTCGGTGCTACGGCTATAGTTATTACTGGAATCATCCAGAGCTCACCAATTGTTTTCCAAAGTAGAGCCATTACATTTAAATGTCCATTTTTATCTCTAGAAACAACATGTGCGGCTCTAGACATAAAATAGTTTATAAAATCATATGGACCAATTTCTGTTCTTTCTTCTTCCATATTAATCATCATCTAATCGAGAAATTGTAATTTATGCATTTCAAGCCTTGAATGGTTTATCGTGAATAACTTTATCTATTGCCATTAAGCAAGCTTCTTCCCAGTCATCATAAGGGTCAATTTCTTTAGAACAGTTATCGCACCAATCATCTGAATATCCATCATCGAAATCCTCGTTTTCTAAATCGCCATTTAGAGTACCACCACAGTAAAGACATTCACCATCATCGTATCTATCTAATATCTCAGCTATTAATTCAACTTTCTTTCTATTATTCATTTTACACAACGAATTTTATCAACAAAATTATTGATTATAATATAAAATTAGGATATAAAAAAAAGTATGGTTTAAAAAATACTATAATCTTCTAAATTTGAATACAATCTTTGGTTCTTCTTGATCCTTCAAATATGAAAGAATTTTTCTTGGGATTAGATACACTCTTGTATTTATTGGATACCCCATTTTTAATCTTATTAGTAAAAAAAAAATTGATATGATTTAATGTATCCCGAGATTATTAGTTTAGGTGAACTACTCGTCGAAATTATGAGAACTGAAAAAGATGTACCTCATAAAAATGTGGGTAGACTATATAAAGGGCCATATCCTAGTGGAGCTCCTGCTATATTTATAGATTCTGTAGCACGTATGTCAATACCTTTTAGTTTTTCAACTGGATTTATAGGAACCATTGGAAATGATGAGTTTGGTGAAACAATAATAAAGAAATTAAGTAATGACAAAGTTGATATAACTAAAATAAAAGTAAATGAAAACAAACCTACTGGAATTGCGTTTAATCAATATAATTCTGATGGATCTCGAAAATTCATTTTTTCACAAGGCGCAGCAGGGCAAATATCTCCAGAAGATCTTGAAAAAGACTATTTTTCGAATATTAAAGTTCTTCATATTATGGGAAGTTCTCTCTCAATAAGCGAGAGTTCACGAAAATCGTGCTATAAAGCAATAGAAATTGCTAAATCATTTAACCCAAAAGTTATTATCTCATTTGATCCCAATTTAAGGCCAGAAATGCTAGATCTAAATAATATTTTAAAAATCTCTAAACCTATAATAGAAAGTACTACAATATTATTCCCAAGCGGAGAAGAAGCAGAGATGTTAGCGGGTGTGAAAGGAGAAATAATCGCTTGTAAAAAGTTATTAAAGAAAGGGTTAAAACTTGTGGTTTTAAAACAGGGAAAAGAGGGTTGCACTATATTTTCTTCTGGAATTGTAAATACTATAAAAGTTCCTGGATTTAAAGTCGAAGAAATAGACCCTACTGGGGCAGGAGATTCGTTTGATGGAGCCTTTATTGTTGGGTATTTAGCAGGATGGGATTTAAAAAGAATAGGAATGTTTGCAAATGCTGTAGGAGCTCTAAAAGTTCAGTTTTACGGACCTATGCCAGACACATCATATGCGGAAGCATTTGATTTAATGAATGTGAGGTTATAATACTCTCTAGTAATTTTTCACTTTAAATGTAAAGAAAATACTTTTGCACTAATCATTTGATTATCTTTTACGGTGTAGAGTCTAAAACCGGGGGGCTTAAATTTGAATTTATTGGAAAGCGGACCAACCGCTTGTGTTTGAAATACAAATGGTTTGTTTACATCAAACCAGACTTTTAAATCTAGATGATCTTTAATTTCTTTAAATTTATCCCGATATCGTGAAGTATAGACTTCACAAGGAACTTCTATATATATAGGAAAAAACCAAAAACCGAAGTTGATGCGCTCTGTTTCTTTAGCTTCTTTCAAACGGTATTCCTTTAAAGTATGAGTATGACCACACATAACAATATCTACTTTCCTCCTAATGATCTTATCTGAACCCGTAAATATCTTCAAAATAGTTGACCAATTATACATTATCGTTTGATATTTTAAATTTAAGATCTTGTCTAACCTTCCAATTTCATCATATTCCTTTAGGTTACTCTCGTAAAAATCTGACCATCCTAATGGTCTATTCTTAATTTTTAATTTTTTTTTGTATTTTCTTCTTTTATGCCTACTAAGATTAGGAGAGATTGGGGGAGTATGCATAACTACAATAATTTTCTCGTTATGGGCTAATTGAATAAAAGCACGTAATAAATCTACTTGATACTCCTTAATCCCTTTAGTACTTGGTCCACCACTCAGTAGATCGTGAAGGTCTGCAATGGAATCTTGTCCAGTATCAAGGAATATAAAATTATAAACATCTCCTATTTTTAAGTTAAAGTTAAGATTAGGATTAATATATCTAAAATAATCTTTCAAATACCTATCATCAGACCAAAGAGCGGTCAAATAGTTAAAAAATTTTATATCGTAATATCCTTTTACATCTGAATGAGTCATCCCAAAAATTTTATGAATTTCACCAAATTTTAATCCATAATGTTCTTTGCGATAATCATGATTTCCAATTGTAGTAAAAATTGGAACCATAATCTCTTGTTTATTAATAAATTCATCATCAGAACCTAAAAAGGGAGGTTTATCTAATCCTTTATTCCTTCCAAGTAAAATATCTAGAAATACAAAAAAGTTATTTTTATATTGGTAATTTCCTCTTGCTATGTTTAAATAGTCAATTAAATCTCCCGTCATCAACATAAAGTCAAGTTTCCTCTCTGAAACTTTATTATTTGCAAATTCTATTAATTTTCTTAAATTATAATTAAAATTATATTTTGCCCATCTTAGCTCCTCGTATCTATCCTCTTGGAATTCTTCTTTAAATTCAAAATCTCGATTTAAAATAAATTTATCAATTTTCGATAATTTCTTCGCTCTTGTTTCAAATCTCTTTATCTTTGATCTAACATTTTCCCTTAAATAATGTAATATAAAGTCGTTTCTTCTCGCGATGTGAAAATCCGTAGCATGAATGAAGTTAAAGTCTTTCCAATCCTTATCAAATATTGCGA
>JBHLLM010000136.1:0-7496 GCA_048885575.1 Candidatus Hermodarchaeota archaeon | reverse complement strand
AGAAAGAAATATCCGTAGAAAAATTGTCCTGCGTACAGGACAAAAGGAGAAACATCAAAAGGATTGAAAATCAAGAGGGGCTTTTTTGAACGATCAATCTGTTTTCGCTGCCAAAATTCAAAAAAAAAACTAGGAAAAAAAGTAATTGTAAGCACCAACATGAAAAAAAGAAGCAAGTCGAGATAAAATTCCGAAATTAATATAATAAAGATAATGGATATACCTATATTTATCAGTGGAATTGACACTTCAATAAGGTCTATTATAGTTAATTTAGGAGTCTCTTCTTCTGGCAGTGGTATCCTCAAAGGACCACCCTTTCTTTTTGGTTTACTCAAGGTCTCTGTATCCCATCCGTATAATTTTCAATAGTCCATTCTATTATGATGTATTTCAATTTTAGTAGACTTTTGTGTCTAATTTGCCATCATTTTTAAATTTTTCAATAAGGTTCTTATTCTTGTCTTTTAAGAATTCTTATTTTTTTTAAAAGGAATTTTCATTGAAATCAGACCCTGAATTTACCTTTCGCGTCTATTTTCAATGAATTCTAATAGTCTCTTTTTTGCTATATAATCATCTAATTGTTCTGGAGGATGCTTATTAAAGAAAGAACATGCTGATTGTAAAATCCCTCCAATCTTGCGATCCAAAGCAATTTTTGACACACGTATACAGTCTGCGATGATACCTGCTGAATTGTTTCCATCTTCAACGAACATAGTAACATCAACTCTTACTGGAGCGTCACCGAAAATTCGACCTTCGAGTCTCATGTATGCTTCTTTCTGGTTCTTCAAGAATGGGATGTAATCTACAGCAGACACTCGACATTCAATTTTATCCTTATTCTGAAGATTAGCGACAACAGATTCAGTTTTAGATTGACGCTTCCCTTTTTCATATACTAATTTTCCATTAGCTTGAGGTGTTAATAAGTTACAAAAATCAGAGGATCCACCCCAATCCAGCTGAATTGTACGATCGAGAATAGCCCCTCTCATAGGAAATAGATTTGTTAAGGAGCGATGAATTATTGTGGCTCCTATTTGTGATTTTACATCATCTCCTATAAGTGAGAGGCTTAATTCTTCGGCTTTTTTTACGATCTCTGCATCATGCACTACAGGAGACGGCATTCCATTAACAACACATGCCCCAGCATTAAGAGCAGCAAGTGCATAGAATTTAACTGCTTTATGACATCCCGTAGGTAGTAATATGACGACAACATCAACATCTCTCTTTCTTATTTCTTCAGTCACATCAGATTCGGACTGATTATCATCAATAGGAACGATAGTTTTTATATTACTATCTAAACCATCTAGTACTGGTCCTTTCAGTACTGGAGTATTTAGTAAATCAGGCTCATATCTTTTTGTGTTGCAATTTGGGTCAACAAAAATCGCTTTACTTAGATCTTTACCAACCTTATTTGAATTAACATCAAATCCTAATACAAAATTAATGTCATCAACTTGATATTGAGTAATTTCTGGCAATAAACCAATGATTTCGTTAGTGTATTTTTTATACTTTTCAACACCTTGGACTAAAGCGCTTGCAACATCTCCAACACCAATAAGACAAGTTTTGATTTTATTAGCCATAATAAATCATTTATTAATTGATCTTATTAAAAGATTTTAGAATAACCTAAAGATAGAAATGCAATATATTAGCATTATGCCACATTTAATAATATTGATATTATTTCCAAAATTTAATCTCAAAGTTCTTAAATTTTTTAAAATTAACATTTTCAATTTTTAACCATTAGGACGAGTTTGTTAGGATTGGAAATATCAAAAAAGAAAATTTACTTGGTGCTATCACCTCACATTAATTATTATCATTCGTATAGAGGAGACTCAAAAGGAGAAACGGGATTTGGTAAGGATCTCGCAATGATGAGGGGAATTATTGACGAATTAGATAAAATTGAAGATATGGGATTAGGCTCTGTGCCTATTTCTTGGGATTATGGCGATACATACTGGTCAATTCAACTCCAAAAGGAGTATCAACCAGATGTACTTGATAAAGTTATGGAGAGGTGTAAAAAAGGCAAGGATGAGGTTTTGATTGGATCTTGGGGAAATGTAATGCAACCTGTTATGGATACTGAGGAATTCTTACAACAACACCAATGGTTTTTAGAAAATTCAATGGGTATTGGGGTTAACCAATTATTTCCTGGAAGAGTTGCTCCATATGCGCGAACTCAAGAATCGATGTTTTCTCAAGGAATGATTGAGCTTTACAATGAAATTGGAGTTAAAGGAATATGCAACTATTATTCCGTTTATGGTTTTGATGTAACACGACCATTCATCAATCCTCGATTAGATTGGAATCAAAGATATGGTTTAGTTAAATTTAATTCCTCCATATCAAATGCTTCTTGCTTAATGATACCCACATATGGATTTGGTGATATTCTGGACTTTTGTTCAATTAAAAGATGGTTTAAAATTATTAGAGAAAAACAAGAAAGTGGAGAAATTAGTGGTCACGCCCTATTATTTTTAAACTTTGATATGGATTATGAAAATTGGCTTGGTATGAAATTACCAAAGTTTTTGAGTTGGTTGCCGAATTCACGGGGTTTATTGGAATTTGCAGAGATTGTTTATCAATTAGAATATGTAGAATTTGGTAGCTTGTTAGATATTGTACCTAAATTGGAAATACATGGCGAAGTAACCCTCAGAGAAGACGTTGCTGATGGAATGTGGAATGGGTATTATAATTGGTCTCAAAAGTTTAACAACACGAGGTTTTGGACGGTTGGACAACAAGCAAGATGGTTAAAATGCATTTCAGATACCCTTGCAGCAAATAATATTATAAAAAAATCTGTTTCAGATATCAATGGATTAATAAGAACTAGCAGTGAGACTCCTGAAACTTACCTTAAAAATAAAATACTATTTAATTCTACTACTAATTTTGGGATGGCTATGCCATTTCTTCATTCTGATCGGCGAAAAACAGCTATTACTTATGGATTAAAAGCTTTTTCTATCTCTGAGAAAGCGTTTGACATTGCCTTAAAAGAATTATTGGTAGATATAAATCAAAAATTCAAAGAATTCAATAACATTCTATATCTTTTACCCATAACAAAAAGAGGCATATCAGAAAAGGAACTAATCCCTTTAAGTGATTATATATTGGTTAAATCAATGCTACCATCAAAAATTAGTGATGAAATAAGAAAAAATAACAAAAAGATAAAAATTCTAAACATTTCTTCAAAAAAGTCCTTAGAATTATTTTCTATCTATAATAATCCTACTAGAGCTGACTCAAATTTATGGATTGAAGCACTTATACCTCGATTGGATTTTAACAACAAAAACTCGAATAGTGCTGTTTATTTTTTGAGTTTATCAGAATCAAACTCAGAAAAAGAAAAGTCAGATGGAAAAGAAATAATCGCAACAAAGAACTCATTAAAAAATAAATTTATTTCTTTAGAGTTTAATGATTTTGGTAAAATAATTTCGTTTAGATATAAAAATATTGAATTTGCTTGTCCAAATTTTTTAGAATCCTCAATAACTTATGGTAATGCAAAGAAATCAAAATCATATAATTCAAATAAAGATAAAGTAACAGTCCATCGAAAAGGGGACGATGGATTTTCAGCATCGATTTCGATTTTGAGTGAGTTTTTTATAGAAAAAGAACACAAAGTTCAAGTTCAAAAAGTACTCAAGTTATATTTAGAATTACCCTATTTGTTCGTAGCTGTTTCGATGAAAATTCCTGAGATTAAAGGAGAAACAAAAAATATAGGGAAAAGTGATGGAACATCCTATTTTGTAGAAGAACAATATCAAGAAAAATGGCAAGAAATTATCCCATGCGAAATTAGGGCAAACATTTTAGGTTTAGATGAACCTTTGAAAATCTGGAAGCGAAATTTCTTAGGGGTGGTAGATTATTTTACACTTAATATGAAAGAAGTTGATGCTAAAAACGCGGATATTGACTGTTTAGTGGCTAATATTTCAGATGGGTGGATGTCTTTGTCAAATAAAGAAAAAGGATTGCTAGTGGGTTTTAATTCACTGAAAGCTTCGAATTTCGCATTTTCTCCAATCAAAATAAAAGATAAAGGATTTGGGGACCTTGCTATTCGGGGTCAACAGGTTAGAATTAATCCATTTGGTACTTATTACGGGAAACTACTTCATTATTGGTCTGAAGGAAACGAGCACGCTCAGAAAATTGTAACAAAGTTAATTGGTACTAATGAATCGACAGCTCCTACTTTTAGCGGTAAAACTGTCTCATTTGATTTAATCATATCTCCTTATTTAGCGGATTCACCACCTGAATCTGTGCAAAATTTTGCAGATCATCACTCCCTTGAACCACTCGTTATACTAAAACAAAAAGAAGAGGATCAAGTATTTACGAACCACTTACAATTTGTTAAAGAAAAAGAGAAATTGATAGAAGAATTTGGCGTTGAAGATGTTATGAATATGGAGTATATTGAATGGGTAAAGAAAATAAATAAAAGTTATGAAGCAACTGATTCAAAAATGAGTTCTGGGTGGCCAAAAATTTCGATTGTTAACATGATAAGAATTTTAATTGATGGTATAAAAGGAAGGTAATGAATGGTGATGTAATATGAAAGAAAAAATGAGAGCACTATTATTTCCTGAACCTTGGATTGTAAAATTAGTTGAAGTAGATATACCCAAACCAAGATCAAACGAGGTTTTAGCACAGATAATATCGGTTGGTATCTGTGGCAGTGATTTAGGCATTTTTGAAGGCGATCACTGGATTGTAGCTCACAAACCAGGAGGACATGGTCACGAAACCGGTGCTATTGCCGTGGAAGTGGGTAAAGATGTAGAAGAGATATCAGAGGGAGATCATTTAGCTCGAATGGGGCAAGGTTACGCTGAATACTCCACACATGTAAATGTCGTAGGGCATGGTAGGGATGAAGTTTATGGAGCACTTCCAATTGTAAGAAATGATCTCTCTATGGACGAAATTTCTTTTGCAGACGCTGTTGGTTGTGCGATTAATTGCTATGAAAGAGCAGAGTTCGATAGAATTTATGGTAATAAAAAGGCAATTGTTTTAGGACTTGGACCTATAGGACTTATTTTGACTCAAATACTGTTAAATAGTGGTATCGAAGTAGCTGCATCTGAACCATTTTATCATAAGAGAGATTTAGCAAAGAAATGGGGTGCTAAAGTGTTCAATCCTAACGATTTTTCTCGAGTAACCCATGGAAAAGAAACCGTTGTTGATGCAATAAAAAGAGAATTTGGTGAAGCTCATGCCGTTTTTGAAATGGTGGGTTTTAATGAAACTCTCCTCGATGCTATAAATTTGGTTAAACCAGGATTTCGTATTATGGTGTTTGGAGCTCAGAAAACACAATATATTCCTTATGTTAACTGTCGAAAAAGAGGGGTTGAGTTAGTGTATCCAGAAGCAATGGTAAATTCAAAAGTAAATAAGGATTATTGGGATGAAGCTTTAAATTTAATAGCGAGTAAAAAACTCGATTTAAATAGCTTAATAACAAAGAAGATAACATTAGAACAAGCTATTGATGTGTTTCAATATTATGATCGTGAAAAATGGATAAAAATAATCCTAGAACCTCAGAATAATTGAAGGAAATAAAATAAAATTAAGCTTTTAAATTTAAAGTCTCTTTTACTTTCATAAAAATTGGTATTGAAACCAAGAAAAAGACAGGGCCAAGGATAAATATCCATTGAACGCCAAATAATGTAGCAACAATCCCTCCTGTAATAGAACCAATAATTTGAGACACTGTATTAACGATATTTAATATTCCAGTAAACTTACCACGCTTATCTTTAGGTAACAAATCTTGAGACCAAGCATTAAATGGTGTAATTAATGATAATAAACCCACTAATACAAACGGGAATCCCATCATAAATAAGATATAATTACCTGAAGAAAATGGCATTAATAAATATCCTATGCTTATAATAATTAATGTTATAGGGACAAATCTTTTTCTTCCAAATTTATCTGATAATTTTCCTAAAGAAATAGTTGCAGCGAATACAACTGGAAAAGCGATAACAATCCCTAACACGAGTTCCCATATTTTAAGCCCTTGACCGAGGATAAAGATCATTAAAAAAGGCATTATCGAACTAATCCCAGATTGAAATATAATTAATGCAAAAAGAATTTTAAAGAATTCTTTTTGGGATTTCAATTCTGCTATGTTAAAAGTTTGCTTTAATTCATAATAAAATGTTCTCTTCTCAGGAAGTTCTGTTATTGATCTCTCTTTAATAAATGAGAATCCAATGATCCCAACTAAAGCAAATATAATTCCACCTATAGATAATATGAAAAAATGACCCTGTTGAGTAATAATTATTCCATCTGGATCTCGAGGATCAGGAATACCAAACAATTCACTTCCAAGTAAAAAGAACATTACACCGATTAATAAACCTATATAACTAATTGAATTTATTATTCCATTTGCTCGACCCCTTTTTTCAACTTCAATTGTATCAGGGATAAGAGATCTTTCAGCAACTAAAAAAGCATTTGAAGCTAATCCGATAATCACGACATCAATGATTAGACACAAGATATAACTCCCTGATAATCCATAAAGTATCATAGCTACACCGGCTACGATTCCTCCTACCAGTAAATATGGTCTTCTACGCCCAAATTTTGTCCTTGTGTTATCACTAACAATCCCCCAAACTATCATAATTATAAGCCCCATTGTAGCTGATAGAGATACCATCAACGATATATATAGTTCTGGTAAAAATAGGACATGATTCAAATAGGTATTGAAAAAATTTTGTTCAAAAAAGAAGAATATATAATCTCCCATATAAAGTAATCCAATTAGGATGACTTGTCTCCTTAGAAATTTACTAAACGCTTTTTCTTTCAAATTAATATCCTCTTATTTTTCAGGAATTTAAACACTTTTTTAGAATATTCAATAGAAAAAGAAAGTATGTATTGAGGGAAAATTTAAGAACATTCTGCGCTTTTTTAACTTTAATTGATGATAAGAAATGTCGTTTTTTCAGCCAGAGAAGATCACGAAATAGTAAGAGGCATTATTGATCGGCTTAAAAAATTGTCTGATATCACCTTATATTTCCACGATCCCACTAAAAAGTTTTTTAACCTTTCCAGAATGCCTAAATCGATTAAAGAAGCGGATCTAATAATAGTAAAGGTAAGAAACGATTGTTCTATTGATTTACTTCATTATGCTAAAACCCAAAAAATTCCAACACTGCACGATGTTGATACAGTTCTAATGTGCAAAAATAAGATATCCCTTGATTACGCCCTAAGAAAGATCTTTAAAAAATATAATCAAATTAATAAAAAGTTTTCATTTCCTAACTCTTGGAATAATAATATTACCGAAGTTCACAAATTTAAAAAATGGGCTTTAGCTAAGCTTCCAATTGTAA
>JBHLLM010000135.1:0-7504 GCA_048885575.1 Candidatus Hermodarchaeota archaeon | reverse complement strand
TATTTACCAATTCCAGAACTATCTCGCGGACCAACTACAACATATGCATCAGCTTCGTCTTCTAGAGCTCCACTCAAGCGTGCGGCCATACCGGGTATAATCAAAATTCGGTGGTTTACTTTTTCGAAGATTCCATATTCCTTCACTGCTTCCGCAATCGATCCTGCGTTAAATTGCCCACCTGCGACAGCTGATTCGATACCGATACCTTCTGAATCTACAACTAAGAGATACGCATCCACATTTGCTCCCTTAATATCTATTTCTACAGGAATTTTCGTTAACCTATAATTCGAAGTTACAAATATAGGAGACATGTTATTTGGCTCTCCGATCTCGTATATCCCAGGATCTACTGCAGGATAAATACGAGGATCACTGAATACGCTCTGTCTTAATGTCACGATCGCTAGTAATGCCCAAATTTCTTCTTCCCTCTTCCCACTGTGGAGAACAATAAGGTTTGTATCTATAGATTCCATGATTGCCGCCATTATGATTTCTTGGTATTGATGTTCCCAAAGCTCCTTCTTTTCGTCAATCTTCACTTGACTCCAGTACGCAGCAGGAACACCCATAACAGGAAAGCCTGCGTTAACATCTTCTTTGTCAATAGCAGCTATTCTCAACTTCATTATGTTATCATAAGTTAATGCTAGATTTCCTGGACCAAAAATAGTCATGGAATCTAAAACTATTTCCTTTACTCCAAGTTTCTGTAAAGATGCACTTAACGACATTAATTCGTTTAGATCGTTTGATACCGCTACTACGGGCACATTATTTTCAACAGCAAACTTACCTACTTTTTCCCACGAGTCTTTCGCTGCGGCATAAAGTAATGGTTTCAACTCTTTAATTTCACTGGCAGCAGCAAGTAAAATCTCAGGATTTAAACAAGCTAGCATTACTGGGAGATCAGATATTTCAGTAAGTTTTCTCGCAGCAAGTTTAAATTGTTCAATGTCTCCCGATACACATCTCAAGGTAATTCCATTTATTCTTAAAACATCTCCCATTCTTTCAATCGCTAGATTTGTTAAATATTCCGCTATTTTTTCGAGATCAGGGTCATCATCAGCAAGTTCCATGAATATTGCTGTTTCGTTATAATAGGTAAGTTGATGGCGATTAAGAACTTCCTCACCCCCTATAACACATTTGCGCTCCCCTACTCCAATTACAACTGATTTTTGCGGAGGTGAAACAAGATCGATTAATTTATTTCGTTTGCTTGCTTGTTTGGGATCCTGCATCAAATGAGTGCAATCTTGGACTGTGACTTTCCGTTCGAGTAAATCTGTAGAGAATGCCATGCAAGTATCTCTACCACAGTCTTGACAATTACTTTTGTCTAAAAGAGCATAAATTTCTAATGGACTAGGTCTACCCATTTTAATTTCTCCAAAATTTTAAATTGTGCCTTTTAAAATAATTATTTATTAATTTTATATAGTTAGTGTAGTCTGAATTTACATTAAAAATTTGTTTTTTCAAAATTCGACTTAATATTGTTTAAAAATAAATTTTAAGAATATATTATTATAATGAGAGAACTTGTGAGAAGTTTGATTTTAAAGAAAGAAAAAACTTTCGCAAGACAATATAATGTTGAGTTCAAATCTTCTCATAGCTCCTTCTCTCAAAATAAGGGGAGATGACTAGACAATATATTTTTAATTATAAAATATTTAAATAACAATAATTTTCATAATTAATTCGAAGGCCATTATTATTAGCTAGTTCCTCTTCTAAATCATTTACATTTTAAAAGCTTACAAAACCTTTTTCTTTAAATATCAAATCCTAAAAATATGTATATATCTATTCTATTTAGAAGTAAAATATTAAGGTTCTTTAGATGAATGTTAAAAAGATGTATGTATTTTTTTTCTTAGTCTATTTCACATTGGGAGTGTTTGAAGCTTATTTTATTTTATACATTCCGTTGTTTTATTACGAGATTTTGAATGTTAATCGAGACAATTTAGCATTCATCCAATTTTTTGGGTATCTGTCGCTAATATTGACCCCAATTTTTGCCTATATTCTTGATGCCCATATCGAATCTGAACGAAACCATAAAATTCTTGTATTTCTTTGCGCTATTTTGCTATGTTCGTGCTTCTCAATCTTTCTTATCAATAAAAATATCCTATTATTGTATGGAATCTTTTTGGGAGTATACTTTCTCAGCAGAATGTTTCTTCGTACAATTATGAGTAAGATTTTCCTCATATTTAGCGTGAAATCCCAGAAAATTAAACACCATATGATATTAATTGTAAACGGGGCAAGGGGAGTTAGTTTTCTTGTAGTATCTTTGGTATTCGATTTTATTACTAAAGATGTTTACTCATTACCACAATGGGAATTCTTCTTCACAATCGGTTGGTTGTTGATATTACCATTGCTTTCTATAGTTCTATTTTTGAGAAAAAACACCATATTCAGCGATCAAGTTTCAAAAAATAGTAATAAGGATGTTGAAAATAAAAGTTTTAAAGAAATGAATCTGAAAAGAGTTTATTGGTTTGCCTTTTTCTTATTTATTGCTTTCTTTTTAGCATCCTCAGATTTTATCTTCTTATCGTTAGTAAGTTCGTGGGTTTTAACGAAATATAATGAGTTTTCGTTAAGAATATTCTTTTCATTTTATTATGTGATCACATTATTTGCTCTTCTTGGATATTACTATGCTTCAAGAATGGCTAAAAGGATAAATAATATCTTTCTCTTATTAATCTTTTGCAGTTTCTATCTATTTTTCCTTGTTCTCTTACCATTTTCAAATTTTTTTATGTTTTTAGTGATTCAATGTGGTCTTGCATTTGTAGGTTATATAGCAAATTATATGTATGTATCGATTGCGCAAACAATTTCAGTGAATACGCGATATAAGACTTTTGTGTATCAGATACTATTAATGTCCCAATCAATTGCAAATATTGTTTTTACTCCGATAGGAACCTCGTTATCTGCTATTATCAGCGTAGATATGTTGATTTATCTTTCCTCAGTTCTTTTTGCCTTTTCTTGTGGAATACAGTTAACACTCGTATTGGTAAATAAAATCAAAAAAATTAAAGAATTTAATCAGTAAAAATAATCATTAACAGATACTATTACTAGATAGATCGCATCCTACTTAAAAAAAGAGAAAAAATATGGTTTTCCCACCTAGAGTTGGGCGGCAACTCTAAATGCGGGAAAAACAATTAGGGTACAATTGCTCCAGTTGGCATTAAGATCTTACCTCAACAATTTTATTATGATTTGAACCTTATGATGAATGAAATCGCTCTTAATCTTACTTGCGATTCTACAGAACCTTTCTGCATCACCTATATTTCATAACCTTTATATTTAAACTGAATGAAAAGAAAATGAGAAATACGAGCAGTTTAAATAGTTAAAAAAAAAAGCAATCAATTAATAAATTTAAAAACTAGCGATATAACAAAATATATATGTAGTATTACCAAATAATTTTATAATTCAAATTTTCCAAAGAGATTAGATGAGAAAGTTATATATTGATTTTTTAATCGATACTCCAGTAGAAAGATTGGTTGAGAATATCGATTCTTTTTTTAATGATTTACTTCAAGAAATTGAATTGTATCTCAATTTAGAACCAATTGATTATAGAATTGATATATCCGTTAAGGACGAAGAAAAGATTAGCCCAAAATTGCATAGTATTTTCTCCATTGGCGTGGATAGATTTTATGACAATAAAACATTAATAATACAAATTTATAGAAATTTCTGTAAATTTCTTCCAATTATTTTACTGAGAGAGGCGTATAAATGTTTTGTTCCATTACAAGCCTCTCAAATGAAATTCATTGATATTTTTATTAATCAAAAAATCGTTATTGATCTCAAAAAGTTAGAATCTATAAAAAAATGGAATTTGCTCATTAGAAATAAACTGATTGATTACGAGTTCATATCGGGAGAGTATAATCGCCTTGAAAATTTTTTAAAACGAGATGGTTTAGAAAATTTTGATGCCCCATTTGTATCTTTCATGAAGTATATTCGAAGGAATATCCAAATCATTGATGAAAAAGAAGATGATTTCTATATTGCTTTTTTCAAAGAATATTTTTTATTATCATCAAAGTCGCTTTTTAATGATGAAATTATTGAAACGATAAGAGTTCTCGTTAAAATCTTCAACAAAGTTCAATATTATACAGCATTATTGGACTATCAACATTATTTTAAAGAATTCAAAGAGCAAGGGTTTATTCAAACCCCTCTAAGTCTAAATAAATTTACAGAAAATATGCAATGGATTAAACAATTTAGTACTTTATCCCCTAGTTATAAAATAAACTGGCCAGCATTAAATATATCCTCAATTAATTGCTATATAAAATTCAATCCAATTTTAAAAAGATCAGAAATACACCAAGTTATTGATGAACTACCTTTTTTTGTTCTCCTGAAGGAATGTAGAAATAGTTTCGCTTATGAAGTGGATGGTTTTTTCGTTATTCCAATTCAGTATAATGTTGATTTAGAAAATTTCTTAAACAAATTCGAGGAGAATGGGTACATCCTTCAAATAAAATTGATAAATGTCGAAAAAGCTGAATCCTTTATTAACTTAAATTATTTTCGTGAATATCATAACAAAAAAACCATAGTTAATAAAGAAAACCCATCGTATGAAAAAAAATACGAATTGGTTAATTCCCTAGATTATGGGCGAGAAGCATATAAATCAAAATTATCGCTTCTTGATTGGTTAATTATTGACAGAATTCGTTATTATTCCCCATATGGATTTAATTTCGAAAGGAGAGCAGGATCTCTTAAAATATTGAAGTCAGATCTTATTAATGAGGTTATTAGCCAAAAGAAATTTATCACAAACTTAAAAACTAATTTGTTAATTATTCATTATTCATCAGAACTCAGAGATTCATTTTTGGAATTCTTAAAAACAAACAAGTCTTTTGGATTTTTTTACATAAAAAATATGCTCTCCAAATATACCATTATATTTGATTTAATTAAAGATATCCTGTCAAACAACCCTTTCATTAAGAGCGTTAGCGAATTTCTTGATTATATTAAAAAACACGGGGTCTCTTATTCCATTGAAAGAAATATTACCTTTAATACTTTAGCGATTAGAAAGACGATATTTAAAGATTTCCTCCCATTATATTTTAGCTCAAAAGAGAATTTTGAAAAAGAAATAAACAAATTTGACAATTTTTTTAAAATCTTTAACTCTTGTTATGATTTGAAAATATTTAACTTACAATCTATTCGAATGATTGTACAAAACGAATCTTTGCTAAATACCATTTTTAAATCAAAAGAAAAGAAATTAAGCAGTTCTTATGAAAGTTACGAATTATCCGACATAACCTATCAGTTAGTTGAGGAAAAGCTTGATAATTTCTTGAATACCATACCACCTGTAATTAAGCCTAATTTATTTGTCAATATCCAACATTCTATGACACAATATTTTGTCCTATTACTAAAAAATAATGCGGAAACTGTAGAAAATATTAAAAAAGTATCGTTTATAGTAAAACGAATGGCAATTACTCATAATAATCTACTATACGCTGGTTTAATTCTTCCATATTTAAATAGTGAAGAGAAATTCATACTAATTTCAATATTCAAAAACATTTTTAAGGAAAATTTAATTAGCGTAAAAAGATATATCTGGAGTGGTGTTCAAAGATCTTTTTCACGAAAAGATTTTTACGATTTAGAACAAAAAGAGTTTTTCTATACTAAAGATTTCTTTGAACAGTACTATTTGAATGCTCGAAGTATCCTTGGTGATGTACAAAAACCACTCTCAGAAGCAAAAACTTTTCAGCAAAATATCTTTTGGTCAGAAGAGGATAGCTTATCTTATCTTATTAAATCTGTTGAGGATCGCATTAGAGGTGAAAATGTAGATTTAAGTGTAGATAAATTGCATAATCTTTTTGAATTTCATCGTAAGTTAAATGAATCTTTATTAAATCTTAATGATTTTAAAAAATTCAAAGAAAAATTCTTCTTTAAAAATTTCGTTAAATCAATCGATTTTTTACCTTCCTTTCAGAGATTTGGATTGAGCCAATTTTTATTGTATTTCCATCCCACAGATATCAATCAAATTGATTTTAAGCTTTTAATGAATAACTCGTTCCAATCAGTCAGTTTTCCTGCGTATTTTGATAATTCTAATTCCTTCCTCATTCAATATATTTATCCTTATCGAAATCCCGGCATATCTTCTTATTTAAATTGGTTAACCAAATCGAAAAAAATAATCAGAGAATACTGTTTATTTTTCATTAAGAAATTCTATCAGATTTTGCATTTTGATTACAATTTAAATTCAGATGGTTGGGATTTAGACCCAAACCGTTTCAAGATATATTTCCAAAATGTATTATTTAATCCTGATTATAGAATCCAAATTCCTGATTTAAAGGAGTTCAACATAGGCGATTTAAACACTTCAAATTATTTTGGACCTAATTCCTCTGAATTTAAAGCACTGTCTCAGATTTATAATTGGAAACCATTGGATATAAAGTCTTACTTGACAAAGCGCTATTTTAAAATAAATAGTAGTATAACTAAACTATTAAAAAATGGTTTGTTTTCACCTTACTTAACTTTAAAAAATTTAGACCTAGTCGAAGAGATTACTATAATATTACCGAATGTTAAAAAGGAATTAAACGAGATAATTCTTAAGGTTTTCAGTTTTTTCAACATCGGATTTATTTATGAGATGGAAGGTGAATACTACATTCATGGATTTGATGAGGTAATTAAGTTTGAAAACGGTATCATGATTAAATTAGATTTTCCTGATTGTCAATCAGACGAGTTTGAGAAACTTTTCGATTTATTGTTTGAGTATATGGAAATAGATTATTATTTAATTTTGCATGATTTAATCGATGGTGAAAAATTGATTGGGTCTACATTTCAAGGTTTGAAATTTTTGGATTCCTATAACCCTTTAACCAATCTAATTTGGAACAAGAAGGATAAGAAATGGCGGAATCATAAATTATTTAACGAAAATTTTGAACCAGTTTACCCTGATTTATTCTTTGGTAAAAAAAATTACGATTTAGAGTCATAATTGTCAGTTTTAATATTTAATTTTGTTCTTTAACTCTGAGACAAACTTGTAAAGGGTAATAGAATTTAAAATTCAAAAATAATAAATCAGTTGATATTTTTTCTTACTTGAATGGCAGTCAAAGATCTCACTTTTGAAAAATTCGATACTGTTTTTCACCCAAAACATATTGCATTCGTAGGAGCAAGCGAAAAATCACCCTTTGGAGCGATGTTGTATTTATCAGCTTTTAAAACATCAAAATGGGCAAATACATTTTACCCCGTAAATCCAAAATACGATAAGGTACTCGATTGGAAATGCTATCCTTCAATCCTCGATATCCCTTATCAAATAGATACTACTTATATCTCCGTAAAGACTAAATAT
>JBHLLM010000134.1:0-7514 GCA_048885575.1 Candidatus Hermodarchaeota archaeon | reverse complement strand
AATTCTTAGGTGGATCTGGATACGCTTGTCGTTATTTATACGATAAACTAAGCAGAGATACTGATCCTCTTTCTCCAGAAAATATAATTATGATAATGAATGGCCCTTTAAACGGTACTTTTGCTCCTAATACGGGAAGATGGGTTATATGCTCAAAATCACCTTACACAAACATTTGGGGAGAATCAAATTGCGGAAGCTGGTTTGGTGCTGAGTTAAAAAAAGCCGGTTATGATGGAATAATAATTTCTGGGGCCTCAGAAGAGCCAGTTTATCTAGAAATTAAAGACGACAAAGTTCAACTTAAAGACGCTAGTTTTTTATGGGGAAGAGGAACATTTGATACAACTAAAAGATTGAAAGAAATATTTGGAGATGATAAGGCTAAAGTTGCTTGTATTGGTCAAGCCGGTGAGAACCTCGTAAAGTATGCGAATGTTATTTCAGAACAAAGAGCTGCGGGAAGAACTGGAATGGGTGCTATTCTTGGTTCAAAAAAACTAAAAGGGATCATTGTTAAAGGAAGTCAAATTAAATTAAATGTATCAAATCAAGAGGGTTTAAGAAAAGTAATTACAAATGCGAGAGAATACGTAAAATCGTCGTTTGCCTCTCAGATCTTAGGGGCACTAGGGACATCTGGAGCGTTAGATATGTATAATCAGACAGGCGAGCTTCCAATTAAATATTTTAGCCAACCTCAATGGGATGATGCATCCAAAATCTCCGGAGCAACAATGGCAGAAACTATTTTAGTAAAAAATAGATTTTGTCACTCTTGTGTTATTGGGTGCGGTAGAAGAGTTGTTATTAAAGAAGGAATCTACAAGACAGATGAGGTCGAAGGTCCAGAATATGAAACTCTTGTATCCTATGGAGCATTAAATTTAAATGATAACCTGGAATGGATAGTTCACATGAATAAAAAGTGCTTTGATTATGGAATTGATACTATAAGTTCGGGAGCTATTATTTCTTGTTTAACATACCATTTCGAAAAAGGAAATATAAGAATAGAGAATATCGAAGGTTTGAAACCTGAATGGGGTAATACCAAATTTATTGAAGAATTATTAGAAAAAATCGTATTCAAAGAAGGAATTGGTAAAATTTTAGCTGAAGGATCTAATGCTTTCGCAAAAAAATTTAATATATCTGAGGAAGAAATTGCTACTGTTAATAAATTAGAAGTCACCTATCACGATCCTCGCTCTAATTATGGGATGGCAATCGCATATGGCATTGGCTTAAAGGGACCATCACATAACTTATTAGATGCGTATTATGTCTTAGTTGGGGTTCCACTAGAAGAAATTGGCATCAATCTTATTGATAAATACCTTGATAATGAAGTTATGGCAGAATTTTGTTCTTTACTTATGGATTATAGAGCTTTATATAGCTCAATGATTATGTGTTCCTTTTGTAATCCTTTACCATCTCATAATGCCGAGCTAATAAAACACGCTGTAGGAATCAAATTTGGTCTTGAGGAAATCAAATTATATGGGGAAAGAATTGCTACAATAAAACGACTTTTTAATATTAAAATGGCTTCATCGCCTAAAGATGATAGATTACCTCAAATCTTAACTAGGCCCTTTAGCAGTGGTGGTTCTGCGGGAAAAACTCCAGATTTTCGCAAACTAAAAGAATTATTTTACAAATATCGCGATTGGGATATAAACACTGGAAAACCTAGTAAAGCAAAACTTAAGTATTTAGGATTAGATAACTTATAGCAATTGATACGATTAACAAAGATCATTTCATTCTAAAGAGAGGAGCTTCTTTAAGAGAAAAAGAGCACCATCCTTATCTAAAGGATCGTTGTTGTTTCCACATTTAGGGCTCATTATACACGCTGGACAACCATTGTCAGCTTTACAACTACACGATTCAACTAATTTAAGGGCAAAGTTTAATAGTTCGATTAAACTAAAGAATAGTTGCTCAGATATACCTATACCGCCTCTGAAGGCATCGTATATGTATATTAGGGGCTGTTGTTTAACAGGATCGAAATCGATAGAGACGCCCCCTAAATCCCATCTTGATATTTGAGCTAATGCTGGAGCCATTGCTATCATCGCGTGTTCAACTGCGTGAATAGTACCCCCTAAATCGAACCCTTTCAATTCTAACTCTTTCTGGTATTCAAAAGGAACACTAAACCAAACCGCTTGAGTTTCAAACTCAATGATAGGAATGTTATCTAAAGGATGCCGAGATAGAGTCTCTTGCGATAATGTATCAATGACTTTGTAAGAATAATATTCGTGCTCAACTTTTACATTCCCAAAAAATTTCTCAATTAATTTATTCTTTCCTGTATTCTCTTGTATGTAAATTTCAAGCGGAGTTATTTCCGTATGTTTAAGCGATTGAGTGTAAAAATCAACGTTAGATCTAGAGATATATACGATTTTTTCATCGAGATCTAAATCTTGTACGACATAAGTCTCGGCTTCATAGAGATATACTGCTCCGGGGTGTAAATCTCGAAAAACATAACTTTCATCTTCAACTGTCAACAGTTCTTCAAGGCCAGACTTCTTAAGAACTATTTTATAAATTCTAGAGGAAAGAGCGTTCAACCCATACTTTTCGTTCGGAAAAAAGTCTCCTTTCCAATAATATTTATCCATTCTCTTCATCAAAAGCGATTCAGAAACTAATTCTTCAATACATTTGTCAAATATCTCTTTTTCTTTTATTCCAAACTTCTGGTATTCATCTTTATTTATAGGAATTTCTCTAGCTGCACAGCATAAGTGATTTTTTAAAATATATTTATTTTTTAGAGTTATTAGTACCTCTTCTTGTATATTTCCAAATAGTTGCTCATGATTGTGGATGTAAAACAAATCTAAGGGATTTTGCATTGGAATATATGTTGAAATCGACAAATCAGAACCTCTACCAGAGCGACCAATCTGTTGTCTGAAGCTTGAAATAGTGCCTGGAAAACCGGAACTAATTGTAGCGTCTAGAGAACCTATATCTATTCCTAATTCTAGAGCATTTGTGGAGCTAACGCCTAAAATTCTCCTGTCTTTAAACTTTTCTTCGATTTCTCTTCTTTTTTTCTTACTTATCCCTGCTCTGTAACTACTAATTTTGTCTTTGAGCAGGGGGAGCGCTTTTTTAGTCCAAATGGCTTGTAGTTCGGCCATCTTTCTTGAAAGGGTGAAAGTTAAAGTCTGTATGCCATTTTTATATTTTAAGTGAGTAATAAATAAATCCTTGGTTTCTTGGTGGGCAGACCTATATTTTCCCGAAATTTTATCGTATGGCAAATCCCAGAGTAATACTTTTTTTGGTCCTGATGGGGAATCATCTCTATCGACGATAACAAATTCTTCGCCAATTAATTTTTCGCAGAACTCTTTTGCGTTATTAATTGTGGCGCTTGATAATATCCAAATTGGTTTAACTTCAAAGATATCAAGAATTCGCTTCAATCGTCTTAAAAGTAGAGCAAAATTGGACCCAAAGATGCCTTTGTATATATGAATCTCATCGAGCACAATATACTTTAAATTACTACAAACTCTTCGCCAGTTTTGTTTAAACCACGGTAAGTAGTAATGTAATCCATAAGGATTAGTTATTACAATGTTTGCGCTTGCTAATACCTTCCTTTTCTCGTTTGGAGCAGTATCTCCATCGTAAACTCCGATACGATATTCTTTAATGTTTGTTTCGTTAAATATTTCTTTTAATTGAGAATATTGATCTCGTGCTAAAGCTTTGGTTGGAAAAAGGTACAAAGCAGTACTTTTTTCGTCATTTAGAAGATAATCTAGTATAGGCAAGTTATAACATAAAGATTTTCCCGATGCTGTGGATGTAACTATAACAGTGTTATTATCTTGCCTTATTGAATTTATAGCTTCAGCTTGATGTCGCCAAAGTTTAATTCCTTTGGTGCTTAACCATCGTTCTAATCTTTTTCTTAACGGTTTATCTAAGACCTCAAAACGGGCTTTTAATTCTGGGAGATGCTCAATATGGGATATTTGACCACAATAAAAATCTTGAGACTTGATAAATTTAAGAAAATCTTCAAAATCAACCATTTAATAGTACAAGAGAATTAATGAACTATATGAATTAAAAATTCAGTGGTTAAATGATTTTATAATTTTTAATTATCCCCAAAAATGTCATATTTTTTAACAAAGGAAGTTAAAGATTATATTATGGAATCAAATGTTAAAAATGAAAAGAATTTTGATTCTCCCACGTTAATAAATTACTTAAGAGAAGACATTCCAATTGAAGAAATAAGAGATTATTCTTCATCAGGAAGGATAGCAAGTATTGATTTTGTCAAAGGTTTTGCGATAGTTTTCATAATATTAGCTCATTATGCTGCTGTGTGGTTAAATGAAGAGTGGTACTTTGTGTACGGATTAGCATTCATGTTTTTGGACATATTAGGCCCTTCACTCTTTATTTTTCTTTCTGCTTTAAGCGTAGTATTTACAGTAAAGAGAAAAACGGGAAAAATGTCTGAAAAAATCATTAAAAATCGCGTTTTTTCAAGAGGATTAATAATAATTTTTATTGGAGTGTTTTTAAACCTAACATACATAGCAGAAACCGATTATGTCTTCCCCTTGTATCTCTGGGGTTGGAATATTTTATTCTTTATGGGATTTTCTCAAATTTTTTCGTACTACGCATTGAAAATAACGAAAATGCCCCGTGCAATTATTGGAATCTTCATCATCTTTTTAACTCCTACAATCAGAGCTTTTTTATATAATGAAAAAGATGCTAATTTGGTTATGGGTTTTGTTCACTTTATAATTACTTCGGCCAATCCATCAGTTACACTTTTACCTTGGATCTCAATTTGTTTCATATCTACAATTTTTGGAGAATATCTCTATGAAGCGATGAATAAAAAATCTGAAAATACTTATAGAGGATTATTTCGTATCTTCTTTACATGGGGTATATTCCTTATTTTAGCAGGAGTTATTACAGGCTATAGTCTCCAAACATTTAATACTATGAATCAAGCTGAATATGGTCACTTATTACTATTAGAAATAGCTAATAGTCAGAATTTTTTTCACTTACCAGGTATGCCAGACTTTTTAATTAGAGGAACTGCTTCCAATATGTTGTATAATCTAGGTGCTGCACTCACAATCATCGCTATTGCTTTTTATTTTATTGACTTAAGAGGAAAATTGAATAATATTGTAAAAATATTTAATTACTATGGGAAAATTTCGTTAAGCTTATTCATGATTCATTTTGTCTTCATTCCATTATATGTTAAACAATTAAACATTTTCTTCTTCCCGGTTATATATATTGCTAATGTGGGCCTGTTAGGTTTCTCGATGTATATATGGATAGAGTATGGACATGGAATAGGATCGCCTGAATGGTTAATGGTTCAAATTGGTAGAATAGGACAAAAAACGGGGGAAAATATTAAAAAAACTTCGAAAATAGCAGTCGAAAAAACAAGGGAATCGATAAAGAAAAGAAGGTCCTAAATTACTATTTTTTTTATTTTACATTCATATTTTTACTAAAAAAGAATGGAAGTCATTTCTTCACCTACTAAAATATAAAAAGAATTACCCCATATTGAGATTAATTTACATTTAAATAAATGAAGTATTTCTTTTTAAAAGATGTCTAATTCTGAGTGGAAAAAAGTAGATTTTCAAACTTTTATAAACAAGTTTAACAAGAATGTAGTTGTGGACAACGCACCGATTATTTTATACTCGAAAAAAGATAAAGAACACGAATCCTTAAACTCCTTGATAACATTTTTCTTTCTTACTGGAGGTTTATTTATTTTTATTGCTTTGTCCATAATTTTTAACCTTGTTCAGTTTTTTGTTGTTTTTTTTATTATAATAATCATTGTCGCGGCATTGGTGGATTCGCTTCTAATTTTTTATTACATCCGTTCCCATGTACTAATCAAACCCTTAGAAAATTGGGTGGAAGTATATGAAGGAATTACTCAAGAAGATAATGTATTCTATTGTTTTTCGTACTATCCTGTGTTTTCTGGAAAATGTCACCCTAATAAAGCAAAGAATGTATTGTACAAATTAGTTCAAGAAGAGTTATTTAATAGTAGTATAGACATAACCCAGATTGAAGTTTACTTACGATTTAATTTAATTGATTTAGAAAACTCTGTTCTAATCGGTTATTATTTTCAATATGGTGAGGGTGTTCCTTTTAAGAGCGTCAAAATCAACAGAAATTCATGGAAATTTTTTCCAAAGGAACAGACTAATAGCGAGAATTATATTGCAGTAGCTAATTGGGACCATCAATACGAGTGGCGAAATGATTTAGAATTAGACTACGATAAATTACACAGTTACGCACCTTGGATAATCCAGAAATGGGACGATTCAAATTTAAAACCATTAACAAAAATAGTGAAAGATGAGGTTAAATGGGATTTAAGGGGAATTGAATCTACACCGAAGTTAAGACCATGGAATTTAAATTTCGAATCAACTTCTTTTGATAGTTTTAAGGCTTATAAGGACCTTCAGTTGATGAATGATGCGGTTGAAAAAGTGATAGGTAAAGATATAAAAAGTGAAAAATTAAAAGATATTAAAAAGCATATTTTGGATTTTAAAGCATATCTAAGAGATCTTAAAGCCCAATAGTTTTAGAAGAATTGATGGAGATAATATTATGGAAACCTTACAAACACTTCAAAAACTTGAAATTGAAACAAATAAACTCTTTTATGATAAAAAGACAGAAGTTCTTTCAGTGTACCTTCCCGATTTTGTTTTTATTGGAAACTATAAGAAATCTGTGCGTATTGGAACAATATTAGATGATATTTACAAATCGCTTGGAGAAGTTAAACTAACAAGACAAAATATTTCCATTGTAGATTTCGTAACTCTTCAACCTATATCTGAAAGGATGAAGTTGAAAAAACTAAAACTAATTTCAAAGAAACAAAGAGAGCTTAAGGAAGAGAAGAAAGAGCTAGTCGCAGATAAACGAGATCGTGCGCCAAAAAAGGAAGTTAAAGATGAGAGGTTCAAAAGTCAAAAAGCGAGGCGTTCTATGCCTGCGCCAAAACCGGCAGCAAAAGCTAAAAAGAAAGAAAAAGCATATGATATAGAAGATGGGGATTATGGTGAATTTGCGGATGATGAAATGGTGTTGTCGAGAGATGAGAAGTATGATGAGTTCAGACTAATGGAAGAAGCTGAAGAAGAATTAGCACCACCTGAACCATCAAGAGCCCCAGCAGCACCTCCTCCACCACCTGGAGCGGGAGCACCGGCAAAAACTATTACGGATGAATCTGTATTTATTGAAAAAGAAAGGGTAGTAGGGAGCCCCCCGAGAGAAGAACCAAAAGTAGAAGAGCCAAAAGCAAGGGTTTACGAAATAAATATGGGGCTGCAGTACTATTCAGTTATGATGGAACAAACCAGCTACTTATTTTATGTCTATTTTTCACACAAAGAATTGAAAATTGTTGA
>JBHLLM010000133.1:1403-7574 GCA_048885575.1 Candidatus Hermodarchaeota archaeon | reverse complement strand
AATTTTCATTAATGAAATGCGACAAAAATAGCTCAGTTTTTATCTATTAAAATTTAAAATAATTAAGTGGAAATATATTTAGTGAACTTACAAAAAGCTTACAAATACTAAGAGTAAAAGTGCGATAAGATTAAACAGAAAGCTATATTTACCCAACTTCGGTAACTTTTCGTCGACTGGTTTATTATTGTTTCTTTTAGTAGAAGTTATATCTATAATTAGCAGAGTAAAGCTTGCCATAAACAAACCGAATGTCAGTATCAATAAAAAAAACGCGAACATAATTATAAAAAAATACTATTAAATCTTATTTAAATTTTTTCCAAATTCTTATAGGTAATTAGCTTCTTTTAAATTTCTCAATATTCTTTCTTTTACATCTGAAACTTCAGGCTTAAATTCAAACCCGGTAATTTTTTGATAACTCTTCATATATCTTTTTGCGACTTCAATTTTAATCTGGGGCGATATTGGAGGAATTTCTTGGCTCGGGGTTATGTTTGGGAATATATCAGGGTATGTATCCATTAACCAACCTCTGAAAATTTCTTTATCTAAAATTTCAGGTTCCTCCCCTTTTGTAAATCTTTCGTTATAACTGTCAGAAATCCAAAATCTAGAAGAATCTTGAGTATGTATTTCGTCAGTTACCAATAATTCTCCATCTTTTATTCCAAACTCGTATTTAGTATCTACTAATATAAGTCCATTTTTGTTGCAATAATCTTCGGCGAATTTAAATAATTTGTAGGAAGCTTCTTCAATTTGCTCGTAAATTTCTTTATCTACCATCTTACTTTTTAAGATTTTATCCCTAGAAATGTAAATATCATGTCCACTCTCCGCCTTAGTAGAAGGAGTTAAAATTATATCATCTAGCCTTTGATTTTTATGCAATCCTTTTGGTAAAATGATACCAGAAGTAGCCTCCCCCTTGGTGTAGGCTCTCCATGCAGATCCAGTTATATAGGCTCTTACAATCATTTCTACTGGAATCATTTCGCACTGGTGAACCACAGCCACATTAGGATCTGGAATACTAATAATATGATTTTTAACTAGATTTTTAGTTTTTTCAAACCAAAAGGAAGAAATTTGATTTAAAATTTGACCTTTAAATGGGATTGTTGTGATTACGCGATCAAAAGCAGATAACCGATCTGTTGCAATTATGATCCGAATATTATCTTTTATGTAATTATCTCGTACTTTTCCTTCATAAAATTCCCCTAATGATGTAAAATTTGTGCGATCTAAAGTTTTATCAAATTGCTTTCTAATAATTTCATCTATCTTTTCTGACGTCATGGTTATATTTAAGAGGAAAAAGCATAAAAATTCTTATTATCGGTTTTATAACTTATTTATTAATCCAAGAATAATTAATTAATTACAAATATTACTGCTTTTGATAAGATCCGTTTTTAAATTCTTCTAAGGAGTATTTATTTTTATTCTTTTCCATCTTTTTGGAAAAAGCACTAGTCAAATCTAGATTTATGCAATTTATAAGGCTTATTAGATATATAAAAATATCTGCTATCTCATCGGAGATATTTTCTAAAAGAACTTCGTCATTTTTAATCGTTTCAATTGTTATATCCTTAAACAAAAAAATTTCGGATAATTCCGATACTTCAATGCTTAATGCTTGAATTAAATTCATGGGAGTATGGAATTTTGTCCAATTTCTATCAATAACAAATTTTTGGACTTCTTTCTTAAAAAAAGAAAGGGAAGTATTATTATCATCTGGTATAGGATTCATAAACAAGCTTAAACTCGAATAGTAATAATTTATTATGTTATATTACTTCAGACTTTTAATAAAATCACATATTAACTCGTTAATTATCTCTTTCCGTTGCGCAGGCGCAAAATGTCCTGCCATATCTAATATTTCCAGACGAGAATTTGGTATTTTTTCATGAAGGACTTCTGACATTTGTTCTGGGGCGAAATTATCTAATCGTCCAGCGATAATAAGTGTGGGGCATTTAATTCCAGAGGGGTCATATTCATTAATTTCTTTAATCATTCCAAAGATTTGTTCTTCAATAAGCATATATAACTCGTCTTTTGTTAACCTCATTCCATTTAAAGAATCTGCTAATGAAGTTAGAATATATGGGATGATTTTATCTAAGATATCCTCGACAGAATTGGCGACCACATCCAAAAAGTTTATGCGGATAAAATATGGAAGTAAATTGTAAAAAATGTTCCTAATTACATTGTCAATCATGATGAAACCTGAATTAAGTAAAACGAGAAAATTAACACTCTCTGGGTGAATTAAACTGATAAGTTGTCCAATCATACCACCATGCAAAGAATGACCTATAATTCCATATTTTTCGTCTACACCCAAATTTGCTAATAAATCTTCAAGATCCCTAATGATCTCATACCGCAAATTTTTAGAAAGATTTAACCTTATTGGATGATCGCTTTTACCATGCCCTAACGCATCAAAGGCTATTATACGGTATGACTTTTTCAACATTTTTATTTGTCCTTTAAAAAATGAAGCTGAGGAAGCGAAACCGTGAAGCAAAATTATAGTACCTTCCGTCTGCTCCTTAATTTCACCGTTGATGTCTTCGTAATATAAATTGTATCCTTCTTGGTTTCTAAAGAAGGGCATGGCATCACAAATTTATTTCTTGGGTTTAAATTTTTAAATAAAGGAGTCAAGATATACTTTTCTAAAATGAACATCATTTAGAATTTCTATATTTCCTCTGAAAAAAAATCTTCTTGATTATTAAAGAAGGGCATGATTTTTTAATTACCATTCTGAAATTTAGTTTTTTAAAATAATAGTCTTCAGAAAAAGTGTTCGATATTGAAACAAATTCATCTAATTCGTAGATTCTTAAGAATTTTTAACAATTAATTTTTCAAATAATTTTGTTTCGTGAATTTTTTTTAATTGTCTTAAATATTATAAAATGTTATCGAAAAAAGAAGAAATAAATTGAAATAAAAAATAATTATAAATCCTTGGTTACCCGCTTTTTCTCATTAATTTCTAAGATTGTGGGCATAAATATACGAGTTAGTTTCTTATAGGTTTTAACATTTTCTTTAATTGGATTTTTTTCATCCGTAAACCTGACCATCTGATTAATAGCATCTTTAATAGCTCCAAATTTTCCGCATCCATAGAATCCTAAGATAGATGCTCCTACTGCTGCTCCATCTTTATTTTCTGGGAGAAGTATTTTTTTATTAATTACATCTGCGAAAATTTGTGCCCAGAAGTTACTATTCATCGCTCCACCGTCTGATTTCAGTACTTCACTTCTAATTCCCCCAAAACCCTCAACCAGCGTTAAATACATTTGTGCAGATAAGGCTGCACTTTCCATTATTGCCCGAGCAAAATGAGCCCTATTATGATGCCATCCTAATCCATGAATAGTTCCTTTACGAAATATATAAAGAGGAATAAATAACAGTCCATTACTGCCAGGAGGTGCTGTTTCAGCCTCTTTAGCTAACATATCATATATATTTAGATTTGATTCTTCACATTCTTTCATTAACAATTGAGAGAAATTTCTCGCATAGGTTTGAAACATTGTTCCAGTACCAGGCATAACCCCCTCTAGCACCCATTTTCCTTTAATTAGGTGAGGAAAAGTAAAAATAGGGATATCTCCGAATACCCGTTTAGGTTCGTCTATTACATAATCAACGATTGTACCGGTTCCATTGGTTACTTTTGATTGCCCTTTCTCAATTACGCCCATCCCTAGTGCGGCACATTGTTGATCGCCACCACCCAGAATTATTGGTATGTTTGGTTTTAATCCGAGCATTGATGCAGAACTAGATGATAATTCCCCAATAATTTCGCCGGGCTTATGTAACTCAGGCCACAAAGATAAAGGTAATTCGTAGGCTTCCGCAAGATTTTCATCCCATCGCAAACTTTCAAGATTGAGAATACCATTAATCCCATTAGTGGGGTCGGTAACAAATTTATCACATAATTTCAAGTATACAAAAGAATCGGGACATACAATTTTAGAAGCTTTACTAAAC
Source organism: Candidatus Hermodarchaeota archaeon (assembly GCA_048885575.1). GTDB lineage: Archaea > Asgardarchaeota > Lokiarchaeia > Sigyniarchaeales > SOKP01 > SOKP01. The sequence goes on along the minus strand of JBHLLM010000133.1, from coordinate 3,521 downwards.
AAATCTGGTTTATTAGTTTTTAACCATAGCAATTTGGGAATTGAATTTCTCCAAATTAATTCCTCTTTAAATCCTTTTGCATCAGTTAGTTCACGTTCATCCAACCAAGTGAGTGCAGGATGAAGAATTTCGTTATTATTGTTTAATAATGTCACTGTACCTCTAGCAAATGCTGCTGAGACTCCGATTACCTCTTCTGGCTTGAATTTACCACTTTTTACCACTTTATTACAAGTATTTCTTATTGATACCCACCACATCTGAGGATCTTGCTCTGAAATCCCGACTGGTTGTTTTGGGATTTGATACTCTTCATAAGCTTTTACTATCTCTTTTCCAGTAATATCAAAGATTACAGTTCTAGCTCCAGTAGTTCCCACATCAAATATACATATCAAATCATTCATAAAATCACTTTCTAAAGACTTTTAATTAATAATTCAGATACATCATATATTTTAATGTTTTCTTTATCATCCTCTAAAATACCATAATTTAATCCTAACTCACATAATGGACATGCTGAGATAATATTAAGTGCATCAGTTTCCCTTAATTCTTTAATCCTATTTCGAGCTTCTTGAATAGCTAAGTTTCTATCAGCCCAATGAGCGGTACCGCTCCACCCACAACAATGCACATGTTCTTTATTATAGATTGGCTCAACTATTTCTAATCCTTGAATTTTACCAAGGATATCTCTAATCGAAGAAGTATCGTTCAAATTTCTCGCAATAAGGCATGGATCGTGAATTGTTACTTTTTTCAATTCATTAGGTAGATTATTGGTTGGATTAATTTTTCCTTCGTCAATTAAATGTTTAATAAATTCTACAATGTGAATTATTTTCTTATCTAAATTTATTCCTAAGCTTTCATATCTTTTCGTGAGCGTAAGAACACATCCAGGACAATCAGATACAATTATTTTAGCACCTGTGGATTCAATGAGTTCTTTATTCTTTATTGCAAACATATTTGCAGTGTCAAAATCTCTAATATTAAATGAAGGACCACCACAACAAACTTTCTTATCCAGATTCGTTGAAAATTTAATTCCGGCTTTTTTCAATATCTTTATATTTGCTTTTATAACATCTGGGAATTTCATCGATTCACATCCAAGATAATAGAAGACCTCATCCTTCCCCTCTGTTTCAATATTTTCAATCTTATTCTCCTTATAAGTTTCAAAGATATTGTATCCCTCAATTGTATTTGATTCTTTCAACTTTTTGATTTGTTCTTTGCAAAAACCTGGCATTAACCCCTTTTCATTCAATTCATCTCTTACAGTTTCCAAAAGCGATACAACAGAAAAATTAAAAGGACACCAAAGCTTACAAGACTCCTCATTTGTACATTTATACATTAGATTAATAAATTCTTTATTTTCTTCCTTAGTGGGATCTATTTTACCGATAGATAAATAATATCCAATTTTTGATTTGTAACCTGGGCTCATAGATTCTTTTTGTGTTGCTTGTAATGTTCCACAATCAAACCGACACAAATTCGGACAAAGCGCACAATTTATCAAGTTATCAATGTCCGCTTTATAATCTCCTTTAGGAAAGAAATTCTTTTTGACACGACTCATATTTTTAAAAACTTTTCTTTTTACTTCCTTCTCAACCTTATTGAGTTCTTCAATGAACCATCTATATTTGTCTAAGTATTCTTGCATCTAATCACCCCCCTCCTTCCAAATTTTTTCATAAACTTTACCAGGATTTAGGATATCTTGTGGATCTAGAATTTTCTTGAATTCCTTCATAATTTTCATACTCTTACCCCATTCCAAGCCCATCCAATTTGAGCGATTTATCCCAATACCATGATGGTGGGCTATCGATCCCCCAGAAGCCACAACTGCTTCCATTGTTGCATTCCAAACCTTTTGATAAAATTCGAATTTAGTTCCTTCTCCAGTTTCAACTCCTCCAAACGAAAAGTACATTCCTATTCCATTTGGATAAAAATGTGAAATATGTGCAGTAAATAAGATTACTCCTTTAACTTTTTTAACGGATTCTAACACATGATGATACATTTTTGCTGCATTTTCCCATGAAGAAGCTACTTCAATTGTATCAAATGTTATCTGAAATTTTGGAG
>JBHLLM010000133.1:0-1303 GCA_048885575.1 Candidatus Hermodarchaeota archaeon | reverse complement strand
TATTTCCATTCCCAATACAATATCTTCGATTTTACCGTATTTTGTTGAAAATTGTCCTGCTGCTCTGTGCGCAATCCATCCCCCCACAGATGACATTTGAACAGATTGAGGTATATGTCCACAAGTATATCCTTTATTATTTAATGCACGTTCTAAATTCATACCGTTTATTCCAGATTGGACTGTTATTGTTAAATCTTTTTCATTTATTTCCAGGATCTGATTAAATTTCTTCATATCAATAATAATTCCACCCCGGAGAGGAATTGCGCCTCCAACTACGCCAGAACCCTCAGCATATGGTATAATTGGGATTCTTTCAATATTTGCCAATTTTAAAATTTCGCTGATCTGGTTTTTGTTTTCAGGCCATACAATGAAATCTGCAAGACCAGCTATTTTTCCTTCTAATGTCCAATTAAATCCGATCATTAGAGAATCTTTTGTATAAGCAAAGAGATCAAGCTCACTGTTAGAAACATTTTTTTCTCCAACAATTTCAGTTAGCTTCGATTTAATCTCTTGTTTATCCTTAATTTCATAACGATTCTCTCTATAGATCAGTTCAAAATCTTTAAAATCCATTAATACCCAAATTTCCTTTTATTAACTATTTAAAATGATTAGGAGTAATTTAAAATTTCCACTTTCAGATTAACCTTATAAAGTCTTGAAAACTAAGGCAAAACAAGAAATTAAGTTTAATACATCGTTTCTCCCGTAATCTTGTTCACTTTTAAGTGTCTGAATCTAGCCTGACTTTTATTTAATTCTGGATTTAGCGAAATCTTCGCTGCTACTTCTGGTGGAAATAGATAATTCGCCATTTTTAAAATTAATTGTGGTGTTTCAATACAATTAAATAGTTTTAAAATCTCAAATGAGTAGAATAATTCAGAAATTAAATCAAAATTAGTGTCTTCTGATATTTCAAGTAGTTCTAAATTCCTATAAATCTTTGAAATAGTACTTTCTAAGAGATCGTATTCTTGTAAATTCTCTAAAGTATTTCTCATATAATTGCAAAATACTACATAATATGTCGCTTCTGAAGATATAAAACCGTCTCTGTATTGTTTTATTCCTTCTGGCGTTATTCTTTGATCCAATTCTTCTAATATTGCTTCAATATTATCCTCTACATTTCTAGCATTAACCAGGTTATATATTTTTAAAATCACAACTAATTGGGAAGTTTCTAAGTTCTTTAGATATGCTGTTTCAAAATATTTAGGAGCTGCTTCGATTAATCTATAAATTTGTTCGTTTGTTAGCCATAATTTCATATAAAATGTCGCTTTTA
>JBHLLM010000132.1:0-7596 GCA_048885575.1 Candidatus Hermodarchaeota archaeon | reverse complement strand
AATTGTATAATTATTAAAAACCGATAAGTGAATGAAGGTTATGTCAAAAAGAGTTAAAGGTCTAATAGTGACTCGTTTGATTGTATTACTTGCTATAATATTAGTACCAATAAGTATCTTTTTGATATTTTCCGTAGTAGATTTTCATTTGTGGTATTCAAACGATCCGATTTTAAACTTCTGGATTATTAAAATACTTAGTCCTACGGTATTTAGCGTTTCTTGGTTATTTTTTCTAATTTTATTTGCAAGTCGCTTTGCGAATACAATGGATTCATTCGACGAGAAGATTAGCGTTGTGCCTTCAAGGTTAAAATTTTTCTATGGAATCAACGCTGTATATATCCTCTTTATCTTTGTTTTTCCAGTAGTAACACCATTTATCTCTGTTTTAAGTTTTGCATCCTTTGCTTGGCGTTTGACGACTTTTAGAAAAGAAAGTTGGGAAGATGACTCAAAAACATCGTTTATAACGAAATTAGTGATGGGATTAGCATCAATAATTCCGATTTTCTGTACTATAAGCATAATTCCAGAATTTCTAAAATTACCTTTGTTTTTATGGGAAACCATTTGGCTTGGGGTAATTGATTATTTATTTATGATATCGTATTCCTTATTTACTGCATTAGCAATTGGTTCTTTAATCATTTTATTTTCTAACTCAGGAATTAGCGAATATGAACAGCTTTTTGCAGATCCCTCACAAAAAAAGAGTTTTGCTCATGTTAAGGTTCTGGAAGTATTCCTCTTTGTCGTCTTCCTGCTCTTAGATTATTATAATTTCCCGATTACAGATTTAATTTATTCAGCAGGTTTAGTAATTGTTATTTTTACATACATTGTAAATGCGATAAGAGGAAAATCAAAATATGGAAGTTTTAAAAGTTATTTTGTAGGTTATTTAATAGCAGCAGTATTTATCGGTTCAAATGTAATTTTGGCAGGTGATTTCTCTTCTCTCTTAAGAGACTGGAGTTTATTAATTTCAGCGATATTATACATCTTTATCCTGTTTTATACTTTTATAACTATTGAAGATTAAATATTTTTTTTAATTTAAAATTTTAAAAATTTATTATTTTTTCAATGTTCAAAGAATATTTGTTGCTCATTTGATAAAAAAGAGATAAATTTCTTTGTTTTCGACCACAGGATTCATTATAACATTCTTACATTAAAATTAGTGAAACTATTGCCCACCTTAGCTTATGTTATGAAAAAATCATTATTTAATAGGATTTTATTCCTTGGTTTTAAAAATTTCTAGTGAAATAGAATATAAACAATTAAAAATAAAAAATTTATTTGTATTTTAAGCAATTAATTTTTAAAAAAAAAATGTGATTATAAATAATGAAAAAAGTAAGCACTAAAGCCTTAATGGTAATAACATTAATGGTAGCTTCTTTTACAGCCGCACCAATTATGGCAGCTGGTTACGATTACGACAACGATTATACTTACGACCAAATTGGAATAACAGATCCAACTGCTCTTATCGGGGGTTTTGGAGGCATTTTTGGAGGTATGTTTAGGAGTTTAGGTCCCGGGGGTAATGTTTTAGCAACCGTTTTCGAAATGTTATTCATGCAAACACTCACGAACTTTAGCGGGAAGGAAATTTTACCTGGAGTTTACGCTATAAGCGCAACTCAAGAAAAAACCATCACTGGTTTAAGAGATTTTAGCATGCCGAGGACAAAAATTTATCCGGTTCCTCTTAACTATCTCTTAGGAACCTATAATGTAAGCCAACACGGACTTGCCTATTGTCAGGTCGAAACTTCTGGATTTTATCAATATAATTTAACCGTAGGTGCTGGAGTTACTCTAGTTATCTGGGATAACGACGGTTCTTTTGTTAATGCAGTGAAAAGAATTATAGATTTCTTCACTGAACTACAGCCTTACATAATGGGACCTCTTTCTTCAAGTCCATCTACTTCGGCTCCTTCTACTTCTACTATTGGAGGAATTCCAGATGATTTAATCCAAGAAGGTGTTGAATTGATTACTTGGTTTTTAATTCATATAAACGACATATTTACTGGTGAAGAGCTTTTTGTATTAAACCCAATAACTTGGGAGAAATTAGAAATTTTTACTGGTCCATCATTTAGTATTACTAAAACTTGGAAAGTTACAGGTGGTGACGGGTTAGATCCTTTTACTGATCAAACTCTAGACATGGCTATGGGAGGAGTTAATGCAGATTCTGCATTAAATTCATGGAATATGACTGCTCAAGCTAGGAAAGATAGTTATATGAAGTGGTTATTAAGGAATGTTGAAAATGTTCATGATCTCAATGAGGAATTCACTTCTTTTACTTTTGATCTCTTTCAACTATGGGTTAAAAATTTTGAGATACACATTGATGTCGGCGAGATTTTGAATTTGATCGGGGGAGGCGGAGGTTCTATCAACCCTGCTGCAATATTTCAAGGTTTAGACATTGAATTTTTCTTATTTACGCACCACTTAACCGGTGCTTTCTTATACAATGATAGCAATTTTGATAATAGATTATCTGCAAATTATGTACAAGTTAATAATTCTATTGGGGATCCAATTTTAGTAGATGGACATCCTATCGAGGTTCCACAAAGCTCAGAGGTCACGCATAAATTAATGCTTGGGAATGTTGATGATTTTAATTTTACATTGCCTAAAAAAGACGGTGATAGTATTTCGTGGGGTTTAACTCTAGAGCAAGCCACAATAACTCCAGTTCCAGTAGGAGTAGACTTAGACTCTTACTTAGGAGCAACTGAAGAATCGTTAGCATACATCCACTTTGGATTTACTTTTGAGCCAAAAAAAGAAGACCTACCTACGACTGATGGTGGTACCGTTCCTGTCTTACATGGGGCTGTTAAGTTAGACCAATTATTCGCTCCTTGGAATGGTCCTTCTGCTCCTGGCGCTAATAATCCTATCGCTGGTTTAGATCTTGCCATAATTTATGTATCAACAGTATTACACTTCCATCTTAGTATCGCAACAATTGGAGACGACCCAAGCGCAAGGTTAAATCCCGCAGATGATTACGATGAAACAACCCATTCGCTTAAAATTGGCAACTACTTACCTAACAATGTGAGGGATAAACTCGCATTTGTAGATATTGCTGGACCGGATTATCTGTATGGTCCCGAAGGAACAAGTACCAGCGCACCTGCCTCTACGAGTATACTTCCAGTTGCTTTATTTGCAGCTGAAGCTAATGTTCATGAAACTTTTGAAGGAACACCTGGTGAAGTAGAAACTTTTGCAGCTGATATTGGGTTAAATATATCATTTAGTGTAATGGTTTACGCTGTATGCTTCCCAATGTTTGAAGACGGAAGTGGAATATGGCACGATCCTACATTCAGCGTGTTCATGGTGTTCGAAGCTACAGGATTCTGGGCGTTAATTCTGTTAATCGCCGGTGTAGGTTTCGTTGGTGTTGCTACCATTCTAATTAAAAGGCGTAAAGATATGAGATTCTAAATCTCAGCCAAATTAAAAATTTTAATTTTTTTTATTTTCTTAGTTTTTATCGCTTTAAGGATAATTTTATATTCCGCCTTATCAAAGTGATCTTTAACAATCACTATTCTTCACTATAAGGAAGGAAACGAAATGCATCCTAAAGTTGATAATTCATACCGAATTGATGAGAATAAACGTTGGTTTCAAACATGGTGGCCTCATAATGTGCCATATAATGCAGATTTTGAAGAAAAGTCGTTGAATCAAATGTTAGATGAACAAGTCAAAAAATATCCTGATCATAACTTAATTTGGTTTCTTGGTACATGGGTCTCGTATAAACTATTTCAAGATTATGTAAAAAGATTGGCGACGGCTTTAGTTGACCTAGGGATAAAAAAGGGGGATGTCGTTGGAATTCACCTACCGAACTGCATTCAATATGTAGTATCATATTACGCGATCACAAGAATTGGAGCAATCGCAAGTGGGATTAATCCAACCTACCAACCTATGGAGATTCTTCATCAAATTGATATTATTAAACCGAAAATGCTGATTGTGTTAGATGCGTTATTTGAACCCTATATTAAACCAATTATTGAAAATACGAGTATAGAAAAGGTTGTCTATACCAATCTTGCCGATCTAACACAGATGTTTGGTACTAAAAGGATCCTTGGAAAATTTTTAAAAAAAATTCCGACTGGTAAATGCAATTGCGAAGGAGCAGTCAAATTTAAGGATTTAATGAAAACAGAAGTAAGAGATACAGATATAAATATAAATATAGATGTAAAGAATGATGCTGCTACTTATATAATGACTGGAGGTACGACGGGACTACCAAAAGCGGCCGTATTAACACATTTTAATGTAGTTTCTAACGCTGAGCAATGTAAATTGTGGCTGGGCGGTGAAATGCCGGATATAGGAAATATTGGAATTCTTCCCCTGTTTCATAGCTTTGCTCACACTGTTGTTATGAATACTTCGGTGACAGTTGGAGGCTGGATGATGCTCTTTGCTACGCCACCTTCTCAATACGAGTTATGTGAGCTTATAGAAAAACTCCCGTGTTCAGAAGGGCTAATCTATGCAGGAGCAGAGATGTTGTTTATTAAATTGGCAGAGATGAAGCATTTGAATAGAAGGTATCCAGGAGTAATGGGAAAGCTAAAGTTGTGCATATCTAGCGCGGGACCATTACATAAACAAGTTAGAGATGCCTTCGTAAAGAATACAGGAGGGAGAATTGTTGAAGGATATGGATTAAGTGAGGCCGGTCCCGCTGTGAGTGCCGGTAATTTGTTTGGAGAAAGCCCAGTTGGAGTGATAGGTATGCCTTTTCCAGGAACTGGATGGGGAATTTTCCATTCGGATGATTTCTCGAAGGGTCCAATATGTCTGGGAAATCCAGAAGATTCTAATTTTGGACTTGAACATTCTGGAGAAATATGTGTTTACGGGCCTCAAATAATGAAATGTTATTTAGATCAACCAGAAGAGACAGCGAATACATTAATAAAATATGATGGGAAAACTTGGCTTTTAACGGGAGATATTGGATTCATGAACGAAGATGGTACAATCGAAATAAGAGATCGTAAAAAACAACTTATAAAATTTAAGGGTTTTTCGGTTTTTCCAAAAGAAGTAGAAGAACTTCTAATGAAGCACCCCGATATCTTAGAAGCGGCTGTTTCTGGTTTACCTAATGACGAATTTGGAGAAGTCATAAAAGCTTGGGTTTCTATAAGAGAAGATTCTGATTTATCTCCAAGATCAATTAAAGAGTGGGCTCAGGAAAATATGGCTCATTATAAAGTTCCTCAACATCTTGCTATAGTTGGAGATCTACCAAAAAACATTATAGGAAAAGTTCAACGAAGAGCGCTTCAAATAAACGATCCTATTTGGAAAGAAAAATATGGAGAATAGAAATTAGATTTCTCTGTTTTATTTTTTATAACCAATTCATGTTAGTAAAATACTTTTAATTATGTTTAGAGATGGAAATCTTGTTTTTAAGTATATTTACTATACCTTCTTTTAATTTTTAAAACAAGGAAAATAATATAGAATGATGCATTAAATAATTTAAACTAATTTATACTATAACGAGAGTGAGTAAAAATACCTATAATTAAAGAAGATACTTACCAAGTGAATGAAAATAAGATATGGTTTCAGAAGTGGTGGCCATATGGGGTTCCAAAAAATGTTACATTTGAAGAGAAAACGATAAATCAATTTTTAGATGCTCAAGTGGAAAAATATGCTGATCAGAATTTTATCTGGTTTTTAGAAACATGGGTTACTTATCGTCAATTCCACGATTATGTTTTAAGGCTAGCAACAGCTCTTCATGACCTAGGTGTTAAAAAAGGTGAGGTTGTAGCGATCCTTATGGGAAATTGTATTCAATATGTGGTGTCATATTATGCAATTACAAGACTAGGAGCAATTGCAACTGGAATTAATCCAACTTATAAACCACTGGAAATATTACACCAATTAGATGTAACTGATGCTAAATATTTAATTGCTTACGATGCTTTTTTCGATGAAAAAAGTAAATCTCGTATAAAGAAGAATTTACCTTATATTGGCGAAATTCTTGATAAAAGTCCCGTAAAAAAAGTAATATATACTAATCTTGCAGATTTAGCTCATGGTTTAGGCTTCAAAAGAACATTAGGTAAGAAGCTAGGAATAATTCCTAAGGGAAAAGTTACTGTTTCAGGAGCGGTTAATTTTATGGATTTATTAGATACGGAACCAAATGTTCCAGAAGTTAGCTTCGATGTTAAAACACACCCAGTTACATATATTATGACGGGTGGAACAACGGGTTTGCCTAAAGCTGCTGTTCTAACTCACTTTAATGCGGTGTCCAATGCAGAACAAGCCAAATATTGGCTTGGTGGGGAAAAGCCAGGAATAGGAAATCTTGCTGTACTTCCATTTTTTCATAGTTTTGCTCATACGATAATAATGAACGCAACCATAGCTTTCGGAGGTTGGATAATGATGTTTCCAACACCTCCACCTACTGAAGAGTTATTAGAACACATCGAAGAGTTGCCTGCCCCTGAAGGTTTAGTTTATGCAGGAGCTGAAATTCTATTCAAACGATTAGCAGATTTCCCAGACATAAAAGGAAAGTATCCTGGGGCGATGGGCAAATTAAAGTTGTGTGCGTCAGGGGCTGGCCCTCTACATCGTCCAGTTCGAGATGCTTTTGTAAAAAACACCGGGGGAAATATTGTAGAAGGCTATGGATTAACAGAAGCTTCACCTTTTGTTAGTGCAGGTAATCTTTTTGGTGAAAGTCCAATAGGTGTCATTGGATTACCAGTACCTGGCACAGAATGGGGAATTTGGCCAACTGAAAATTTTAATGATGGACCAATTTGCTTAGGAAACCCGAATGATACTAACTTTGGAGAAGAACACACTGGTGAGATTTGCGTTCACGGTCCCCAGACTATGTATGAATATCTTAATCAAACGGAAGAAACAGATGATACGATTAAAAAATTCGATGGTAAATTATGGTTATTAACTGGAGATATAGGATTTATGAATGAAGATGGTACTATCGAAATAAGAGATCGTAAAAAACAGTTAATAAAGGTAGCTGGGCATTCTGTTTTTCCAAAAGAGGTTGAATCGATGTTGATGAAGCACGAAGCTGTTTCGGAGGCTGCTGTGTCTGGCTTACCTGATCCAGCAGGAAAAATTGGAGAGGTAACAAAAGCGTGGGTTGAATTAAAACCCGAATATATTGGAAAAATAACTGAAGAAAACCTAATAGCATGGACTCAAGAAAATATGACTAAATGGAAATGTCCGGCAATTATAGAGTTCATTCCAGAAGTTCCTAAGGATATCTTAGGAAAAGTACAACGCAGAATACTTCAAATTAATGATCCTCTTTGGAAACAAAAATATGGTTAAAGAAGACTTAATTAAGTACTTCTAACATTACAAATTTTATTTCTTTTCTTCGTCCTTTCATTCTAAGATAAGATTAAGTTAATTTCTGTCAATTTTTTTAATTTTTATAGAACTTTAATATAGTAAATTAAAAATTCTATTTGATTAGAATAT
>JBHLLM010000131.1:0-7688 GCA_048885575.1 Candidatus Hermodarchaeota archaeon | reverse complement strand
GTAATGGCAGAAGTGAACGGAACAACAGAAGTTAAAAATCTGTACGTTATTGGTGAGTCTGCTTGCACCGGTTTTCACGGAGCAAATCGTTTGGCGAGTAATTCTTTGCTGGAAGGTGCAGTGGGGGCTCATGAATGCGCAGGAACTCTCGCAGCTTTAAGTCCTAAATTAAAAGTTAAAGAATTTAAGGAGTGGGAACCGGGTCACGCGGTGCCTTCTACAGAGGCTGTAATAATAACGCAAAACTGGGATGAAATAAGAAGATTTATGTGGAATTATGTTGGAATTGTTAGAACAGATAAACGACTTCAACGTGCGAAAAAAAGGATTAACTTACTATTAGACGAAATAAATCAATATTATTGGGATTTTTTCATTAACAAAAATCTCATCGAGCTTCGAAATTTAGCGACGGTCGCGAAGATTATAATAGTTAGTGCGATTTCTCGCAAAGAAAGCAGAGGAATTCATTACAATTTAGATCATCCAAGCAAATCTGAGATGAGTCGACCAACGACCATAAAAAGACCTTGGTAAAGTACTTTTTTTATGGGTATAATTTTATATTTTTACTGTCATTTATTAAGAATAATTCGAGTAAAACTAATAATTCAATTTAAAATGTCCAATCTAGGAAAGAGTATAAGACTTGAACGGTTGTTCGATCGGAATAGTAAAAGAACTATAATCATTCCAATGGATCATGGTTTAACGATGGGTACTATTAAAGGTTTAGAAAATTTGGCTGAGATGATCGATAAAGTTGCTAAAGGTGGGGCAAATGCAGTCTTGGAACACTCTGGAATGGTTGGAGCGGGCCATAGACAATACGGTAAAGATATAGGTTTAATAGTACATCTTTCAGGGGCAACAAATTTAACGCGAGATCCCAATAAAAAAGTACTTGTATGCTCTGTGGAGCGAGCATTAAAAATGGGAGCTGATGGAGTTTCAATTCATGTTAATATAGGAGCAGACGAAGAACCCGAGATGCTTCAAGATGCCCATACTGTTATTGAGTCATCAAGAGAATGGGGCGTCCCTTTATTAGCTATGATGTATCCTAGGGGGAAAAAAATTAGCGACGAGAACGCTCCTGAAGCAGTTAATATTGCTGTAAGAGTTGGCGCAGAATTAGGAGCAGATATAGTTAAAACAAACTACACAGGAGATATTGATTCCTTCAAATACATTGTAAAAGGAGTAAACATTCCAGTGATTATAGCAGGTGGACCAAAAATGGACACAATTCCAGAACTGTTTCAATTGGTTTACGATTCTATCCAAGCTGGAGGTGCGGGAGTTGCTTTTGGTAGAAATGTTTTCCAAGCGGAGGATCCTACGAGAGTGGTTGAAGGACTCTCTAAAATTATTCATCATAATTATTCAGTAGAAGAAACATTGAAAGAATATTAAAATAGATTTATTGGTGAATTAAAATTATGAGTGAGGAAAATATTATCTCTTTTCCTTATTTGATTAAACGAGCAGTTAAGATTTCAATCGAATTTGTTATTATTTTAATACTATTATTCTATTTACCTGAAATAATTCAATTAATTAAGTTATTATATGGATTTTGAGTGAGCTTTTTGAATTTTTTCTATTGTTTCATGTAGCAGTTCCACTGTTTATCTTTGAATTACCCTTTATTAAAAAGAAATTCGAATTCAATAGATTTGCTCTGGTAATTGGCTCAGTTCTTCCTGATATTATTGATAAATCTCTACTTTTTTTGAATATTGGTTTTGGAAGAGGTTTTTCACATACAATCTTATTTAGTTTAATGAGTGTTCTGATCATTCATTTTATTGTAAAAAAAAAAATGAGAATCTCGATTCCATTTTTACTAGGATTAACCTTCCATCTAATATTAGATTTGCCCGAAGTCCCGCTATTCTATCCATTTATGTCATATGAATTTATTGTGGTAGAGGACCCCCTAGGGTTGTGGTTTTATAAATTGCTTAACGATCCAAAAGTTTACCTAACTGAAATTGTTGGTATTTTGATTCTTATTTTCATTATTGTAAATAATAGATTGTTTAATTGGAAAGACTTGGTAAGGTTTTTAAAAGGAAACACTGACTTAGTATCTAATCAGAATACAACTGAACCCTATAAGGTTTAAAAGTAAATTAGTTATTTTTTATTTTAAAGCTGTATTTTTTTATTTAAATAAACAAGGTTATTGTGCATAATACTAAACTAAATTGAAAAATTATGAACCAAGCAAACACTCTTAGAATTATAATTGATAATAGAGAAAGAAAACTAATGACATTATTAGAGAGCAAATTCCCTAATATAATTTTTGAAAGTAAACAGCTAGATATTGCTGACATTGTCATAAGTGAAGATGTTGCTATTGAAAGAAAAGAAGGATTTGATTTTGTAGCTTCAATTGTTGATAATCGTTTATTTGAACAGCTTATGCGCTTAAAGGAAACCTATACAACACCAATTTTAATTTTAGAAGGTTTAAATGATAATGTTTTTGAAAATACAGGAATGAAAATTGCTTCTATATATGGAGCATTAGCTAAGATTGCGTATAAGCTCGAATTTGCAGTAATCCCTACTCGCAATTTAGACGATACTGCTATAGTTATTGAAAGAATCGCCTATCGCGAACAGGTAAAAGATGGGGCGACTATTCTCTCCAGAAAGGCACCCAAAAGCATGAGTATTGACGAAAGAAGAAGTTTTATCGTAGAAGGATTTGTGGACATAGGTCCTAAAAAGGCCAAGTCTCTAATCGAAAAATATGAAACTCCTTATCAAGTTTTCAAAGCTATTAAACATACAGAAATTAAATATACCAGAACGGGTAATCCAAAAGGAATCGAAGGACCTCTAAACGAACTCTCTGGATTTGGATGGAAATTTGTAGAAAAAAATAAAGAGATGTTGTTTGGTAAAACTAAACAAAAAGGACCGGTTCAAAAAAGAATTGATGAAGTGTAATATTAAATAGAAAAAGGTAAAAAGAAAGATATTTTTTCTCTATTATTAGAATTAGGGAAATATCAGCCTTATGTTTATATACCTTTCTCTCATCGCTATCTTTTTCTCAAGCATGGTTTATGGTATAATGGGATTTGGCGATGCTCTTATCTTAATTCCTATTATAACTCCAATTATCGGAATCAAAAACGCGGTAATTCTAGTAAATCTATGGGGGATTTTAACTGCTCTTCTAAATTTTATAAAATATCGCAAATTATTAGATAAAGGCTATTTTATTAGATTCTTATCATTAGGTATTCCTGCAACCATCTTTGGAACATTTGTCTTAGTTGAAATTAAATTAGAATTGATAGAACTATTCCTTGGTATGTTTATTTTCTGTTATTCTACTCTAAAACTCTCCCAATATTTAAAAAAAAATGAAATTGAACTTATAAGACAATTAAACACGACTTCTCCTTTAATTTTTGCAGGGGGATTCATCTATGGATTATTAGCTGCGTTGATAAGCGCAGTTGGACCAATTAATGTAGCGATGCTTGAAAAAACAGGACATTACAGAGAAAACTTTGTAGAAAATTTTGCGGCTATCGGATTCTCTCTTTCCATTGCTAGAGCTCCATTTTATTTCATAACAAATATTTTCCCTTATGATTTACTAATCCTATTTCTTCTGGGTTTTCCAATTATCTTTATCGGAACTAAAATTGGGCAGAGAGTTACTCCTAAAATTCCTATAAAAACATTCCAAGTTATAGTTTTTTGTTTTTTAATCCTAATTGGGTTAAAATCAATTCTAAATTCTGTTCTTGGATTGTTTCTTTATTAAATTTAATTTACCCATCTTATTACTCAATAAATCTTTTTAGAAAAATTAAGTTTAAAATTTTCATTTACGCAGTATGTGATCCAGTGCGTAAAGTAATCTTTCGACATTTTCTATTCTTGCTGTGTGATTCATTAACCCGATTATCCAAATTTTTCCATCTAAAGGCTCTAATCCTGCGCCAATCTCGATTGTGTATTTCATCCTCAATTTCGTTAAAAAGATTATCTATATGTCCTTCACTAATTTGTCTAAAATACATTTTTGGTAATTATTAAAGTAGAATTGAATAATCCTTTTTATAGAGTCCGTTGTCAAATTAGAGCACTGATATAAAGATTATATTCGACCAGTCTTCAAGATAAAACTTTTAAAGTAGATTAGTTGAATATATACTCAACACTCTATTTAGAAATTCAAGTGAGAAATATGAATAATTTAAAACTTGGGACTTTCTTCATGAATTTTATGGGATTTTATATTATTGGGATGGGCATACTCATGATATTTGTGACAGAAATTATGTTTATAAGCGATTTTGGAGTGTATACTGGTATGACGTACGAGCAATACTTTGCGAGCGACCAATTGTATGCAGAAATTTTTATCCTCCAGAAAAAGGTTATGGGATTTATGTTATGTGGAGTGGGAGTACTAGTTCTTTTTATCGTCCGAATGGGATATCGAAAGGGTGAAAAATGGGCTTGGTTTGCACTGCTGATTGCAGGATGCTTAGTATGGGGGACATTCATCGGATATAAAATCTTGATAATGTATTATGGAGGGAGTATGATTACCTTCGTAGTAGGTGCCGTTTTGCTCGTTCTTGGATTAATATTCCCTGCGAAAGAAATCTTAAAAAAATGAGAAGATAATCTTCTTTTTCTTTTTCTTAATTTTATAATGATCTTTCCAATAATAACAAAAGACTCCTTTTTAAAGGTAGTTCTTTAATTTTACAATATCATTCGTTAAGATACCATCAACACCAATTTTGATCAATTTTTTCATTGTTCTCTTTGAGTTAACTGTCCAAGGAAAAACCTTGAGCCCTTTTTCGTGTGCAAAATTAACGAATTTTTTATTTACTAATGGAAAAAAAGGATTAATTGAAAAAAAATCATTTTCACTTATTGATGAGATGAGTTTCTTTTTAGAAAACCAAGTTGTGATCCATCCGAAACCTGAAGGTATTATTGCTCCCAATTTTAAATCGGGATAAATTTGTTGATTTTTTAATAGTTCCTTATGCTTAAATGAGATCAAAAGAGTGGAATTTATGGCATTTTGATTTTTTAAAATATTGATTACTGTTCCGGAAATACCTTTAACTTTTATCTCGCACATGTATTTGATTTTTCCTTTTGTATCAGATATTAATTCATCTAAAGTAGGTATTTTTTCACCATTTCGTGTATTTAATGATTTAATCTTCTCCAGGTTCATTTTATTTATTCGTCCTAATCTATGAGTTGTTCTAATAACGCATGGATCATGGATTATTATAATTTTACTATCATTTGATTGTCTTACATCAAATTCAATATAATCTGCACCTAGTTCAATTGCCATTAAAAATGCTCTTAATGTGTTTTCAGGTGAATTTCTACTAGCTCCTCTATGCGCAATTATTAAGGTTTTATTCATTGAATCCATCTTGAAAATTAAGCTCAACTTTTTTACAATAAACTTTTTTTGAAATTAAATAAAAAAAAAAAGAAAATTAAATGAGTCTCATAAATCTTTGAATTTGAGATTGAATTAGAAGAAGTTGAATGTTTCGTGCCCCTCCGATTACTTCTTCAATCTTACTCACATCAGCTAGCTCGTCTACTGGAGTGTTATCTGTTACGCTCACTCCACCCATATGTTGTTGTACTTCATAACAGATCTCGTGTGTAAGCTTAGCAGTGAAATATTTTCCTTGAGAGGAGATCGCCGCGCACCATTTTTCAGCCTCTTTTGATGATTTTTCGGCAAAAAGAATCTTATCGTCGTAAATTGTTGCTGCTTGTAGTGCTAGACTTGTCGCAGCTGTAGATTTTGTAAGCAAATCGGCTAATCCATAGCCAACACCTTGATATCTAATCACTGGTTTGCCAAATTGCTTTCTAAGGTTTGTATATAGAATTCCGTAGATCAATCCTGACCAACATATCCCAATACCAGACCCCATGATTCCCAAACGCTCAGGAACCAAACCTTCAAATAATCTTACATAACCTAGTCCATTATCTGCTAAAATGTAATCTCTAGGAATCCTTGTATTTTCCAAAAAGGTGTGTGCTATGTGTACTCTGGGAACAGAATTGATTTTCAATCTTTCAGTCCTTACACCAAACTCTCGTTTTATCATTGCTTGAACCATTGTATCACGCGGATTATTTGTATCGTATACCCCATAAGCACAGAAGTAGTCTGCTTTTGGACCATTTGTGGTATATACTTTTTCACCGTTATAAATCACATTATCTCCGTCTTTAGTAGCAACAGTTGTCATATTGACCGCATCTGAGCCTCTTTCTGGTTCGGTGATACCAATACATCCAATCTTCTGACCGGACATTAATTCGTCTTGAACTCTCTGAATCGTGTCACCCGTTCCTCCATGTTCGTAATAATGAAATGTCGGATTACCACAAAGGATTCCACTTGCTAACCGGGCTAGTTCTAATTGAGGGTCTAATAACGACAAATGCGTCCCCATAAGGATTTCTTTTTTCATTCCATAAGGAGTGAAATCTTTCCATTTATTAATTCGCTGTAAATAACCGTGCTTTCCTAATTCAGGAAATAGTTCATAAACATCTTTAGACTTATCGATTTTAGGATCAAGCTCTAAGCAAAATTTCTGGAGGTCGTTACAAAATTCTTTTTCTTCGTCATTTAGCATCGGAAAAACATTGTCGTTAAAAATCTTAAACACATTCTCTAAAGTAATCTTCTCCAGAATTTCGTCTTTTATTATTTTTTCTTGCATTATAATCTCTTTAAGAAATTAGTAAATAGAATTTAATAATTAAAATATTTGATTCTAATTAAATTTTAAAAAGAAAGTAATTTCAATAAAGTTTCTAAATATTATATCATTTATAAACCTTAAATGGGACTTGTAAAAGGATATCAACGGAAAATTAATCCACAGTTTTCCATTCATATAGCTGAAAATAATAAGAATGAAGAATTACAGCAAATTTTAGAATTAAATGTTAACGTACATGGTGAATCAGTAAGAGATTATATCAATCATATATTATTGAATCATCCAAGAATAGAAGATGTGCTATTTCTTTATATAAAAGATTCTTATGCAAATAAAATTGTTTCAAGCATTAGTTTCATGCCTTTAGAATGGAGATTTGGGAGTATCAACATACCAATCTGCGAGATGGGATTTGTTGGAACTTTAGAAAAATATCGTGGCAAAGAATTAATTGTTGAGCTAAATAAACTGTATGAACTCATCATGGCAGAAAGAGGGTACGTTATTTCTGTTATAAGAGGTATCCCGTATTATTATCGGAAATTAGGTTATGAATTTGCCATACCTCTTGATCATAGGATGTTTTTATCACTTTCAAAGATCCCTCTGGATAACTTGGAATTTTTAAAGATTAGAAAAGCAGATTTAGATGATTTTGATTTTATTGTTAACAACTATATCAAATATTACGAGGATTACTTTATCTCAAACATTTTTGATAGGGAATGCTACATTTCTAGATTTGGTAATGATAACTACAACGAATTTAAAGCTTCAACTTATATAATTGAGACGGGTGGAAAGGCGATAGCTTATTTCACATTTGGAAAAACTTATGAAAATTTAGGATATGATATTAAAACATCACATATAAATCGTGAATGTGGGATAAAAATACTTCAATTTACT
>JBHLLM010000130.1:0-7703 GCA_048885575.1 Candidatus Hermodarchaeota archaeon | reverse complement strand
GGGAGAGTGGCTTAGCCTGGTATAGCGCACGGCTGATAACCGTGAGGTCGGGGGTTCGAAGCCCCCCTTTCCCATTTAAACAACACTTTGTTGTAGAAAATCAAAACGCCTTTTATTTTAAAAACTAGAATTATAAGACCATTAATCCGAAATTAAAATAATATTTTTATATTTCATAGAAGATTTTACTAAATAGAGTATGCAAATTTTAATCATTTCTGGTACTCCTGGAACCGGAAAAACAACAATTTCAAATAAAATATCAAGATTTATTGACGCAAAAGTAATTAGCTTAAATGAACTAGCAATTTCTGAGAATTTAATAGAAAAATATGACGCTAAAAGAGAAACTTCCGTTATAAATGATAAGAAGTTAATTAATTTTATAATCGAAACAATAGAATATAATAAGAAGGAAAACCCGGAATTCTTAATATTTGAAAGTCATTTTTCTGATATTGTTCCCGAGCAATATATTGATTTTGTTATAATTCTTAGATGTGATCCAGACGAATTACACAATAGATTAAAGAGAAGGGGTTATAAGAAAGAAAAAGTTAGAGAAAATGTTCAATCAGAAATTTTAGGCAATTGTGTTAATTATTTTATGAATAAACCTTTGAACACACCCATATTAGAAATTGATACATCAAAAATGAGTATTGAATCTATTACAAAAACCATAGTTAAAATTCTTACTAAAAAAATTGATTTAAAAGACTTTTATGTAGGAAAAATTGACTGGTTAGAAAAACTTTTTCAAGAGGATCGTTTACAATTGTTTTTTGATTAGAAAAAGCTGATTTATAGTGAATAATTATGAAATTTGAAATTTTAGATATCGACGCTTTAGCGCGTTTAGGTCAGATTAAACTAAACAATAAAGAAATGATTACTCCTAATCTATTTCCAGTAATTCATCCCTTCCATAATATTATATCACCATCAGATTTAAAGAAAATGGGAGCACAGTGTCTTTTTACAAATGCATATATAATCTACAAGAACGAAAAACTAAGAGAAAATGTGCTGCAAAAAGGACTTCACAATTATTTAAATTATGACGGGATTATAGCGACCGATAGTGGTGCCTTTCAACAATATATGTATAATGAAGATTCTTTAAATATTGATGCTGAAAGTATTGAAAAATTTCAAGAGAATATAGGATCAGACTTTTCTGTTATCCTGGATATCCCTGTACAATTAGAGGATAATTACGAAATTGCAAAAAGTAAGGTTTTAACTACAATTCAGAGAGCAAAAGATAATATTTCACGAAGAACACGTTCTGAATGCCATTGGTTTGGACCAATACACGGAGGAACGCATTCAGATTTGCTAAGAGAAAGCTCAATTGAAATGAGTAAATTAGATTTTGGTGTTTATGCTATCGGGGGGTTAGTAAAAGCGTTTTTAGATTACAGATTTGAGCTTACAACACAAATCTTATTAACGGTAAAACAATTTCTTATACCTAACAAACCAATTCACATGTTTGGATTAGGATTACCGCAATATTTTTCTTTAGCTATCGCATTTGGTTGTGATTTAATGGATTCGGCCGCATACATTTTGTTTGCGAAGCAAAATCGCTATTTTACCTTATCAACGGGAACTAAAAAGCTCGAGGAATTGGAGGAATTCCCCTGTCACTGTCCTATTTGCTCAAAATTTACTCCAAAAGAGATTAAAAATTACGAAGAAAATTTAAGGATTGAACTACTCGCAAAACATAACTTATACTTATCATTCTCAGAACTGAGAACTATAAGACAGGCAATAAGGGAAGGTAATTTATGGGAGCTAGTGGAACAGAGAGTACGCAATCACCCAAATTTAGTAAAAGCATTGAACTTAATAAAATTGAATAAACCTTTTTTTGAAATTTATGAGAAAATATATAAAAGCCACGGGAGACTCTATGCATCAAAAGAGAGTTTAGATAGGCCATTAATTTATCGGTATGAAAAGAAAATCCTTGAAAATTACCGGCCTCCTAAAGAAGTTAAATATCTCGTTATCATACCTGAGTTGGATGTAAAAGGAATGAGATCACCTTCTGTAAATAATTGGTTGAAAGAAATAAATGAGACTAAATTAATCCAAAGAAAGGAAATTCACTTAGTATTTTACTCCATTATATATGGGATCATTCCCTGTGAGCTCATAGATTCATTTCCTATGGGACAGTACGAAACTAGTGCTACATCTTCTATTAATAATATATTCTATCAAAATTCTCTAACAAATTCAGATAAATTTTTAAAAAGATTTATAAGTAAATATAAAAAATGCGCACTTCTAATACCAACTAGATATATTAACCAATTTAAGGAATTAATAGAATTTCCTAATAATCACCCTATCTTTGGTTTAATTCATATTTTAAGTAAAACAAACGGAATAACATTTTCTGATTTTAAAGATATATCCGAAATTCTAAATTTTTTGAAAGAAGGATAAAAAATGACTCTCTTAGACTCAATTAATGCAACTGGTCATTCACTTATCCAATGTACTCATGGTACTACCATTGAATTAACAAAGGACGATTATCTTACTAAAAAAGGAACATGTATTTTGGGTATAAAAGCGTCAAAAGCCTGTCATGATTTAAATCCAGAACTAAAAAAAAAAATAATGAGTGGGGGAAAAATCTATGTTGTAATAAAAGTTGGCGATATGGCCGATTCTTTTTATGGTTATGGGAGTAAAAATTTAACTTTATTAAGTAAAAAAGATTTAGTTTTTCGAAAAAGTGATTTTATATGCGATAGAACTGTTCTAATAAATTGTTCAAAATCCTCAAAGGATTTAAACCGTAATCTTGTTAAAAAATTATCTAATTCCAATAACCAAATCTTAATATTTTTCAAAGATAATGATGTAAATGAATAGGACTGGAAAGGAAGACACTCAATTTTTAAAAATTAAAAAGAACTTCGCTGAAAAAGTTCTAAAATTAATTAAAGCAAAATTTTCAGATGAAAGCATAATAGATAAAAGAAAAAAAGTTCTATATAGTGGAGCCTATATTCTCTTTCCTTTAATAAAGGACACGAAAAATATATATAAATTAATTCAGAGCGATGTAAACGATTTAAATATAGACATTATTAGTGCCCAAGGGGAAATAGATCCAAATTATAAATTCCATTCTATTGAAGAAGCGTTAATAGATGACTTACCAAAGAATATTATAAACTTGATACCAAAATCTTATGACATTATCGGAAGGATTGCGATTATCGATTTTGATAAATTTAGATCAATAAATACGAACAAAATCTCATTCTATAAGAAGAAAATAGCTCGAGCAATAGTAACAGTCAACAAAACAGTACAAACTGTTTACGAGAAAAAAAGTGAAGTTAAAGGGAACTATAGATTAAAAGAATTACATCTTATTTTTGGCGAGGATAACCCTGAAACTATACATAAAGAGAATCATAGCATATTTAAATTAGATGTAAAGAACACTTACTTCACTCCAAGATTAGTTTTTGAACGAAAACGATTAAGTTCGCTCAAATTCACGAGTAAAGAATTAATTGTAGATATGTTTGCGGGTGTTGGTCCAATCTCTATTCAGATAGCAAGAAATAACGATGTAAAGCTTCATTCTTTCGACATTAATCCAGTGGCTTATAAATATCTCATCGAAAATATAGGATTAAATAAACTGAAAGGGGAGATTTTCGCTCATAATATCGATGTCGCGGAACTTACAAAATCCTCCAATGAATTAAGTAATTTACTAAAAAATAGTGTAGATAGAATAATAATGAATTTACCGGAGCAATCTATCAATTATGTAGATATAGCATGCTTTTTGATGAAGAATGCTGGTGGGATGTTGCATTTCTATCAATTCTGCGAAAAACCAAATTCGATTGGGAGAGCAATTGAAAACTTAAGAACCAAGTTGAGGGACTTAGGATGGTGTCTGGAGGATCTAATTAACTCTAAGATAGTTAAACCATTTTCTCCTAAATCCGATTTAACAGTAGTGGACGCAAAAATTAAGTATATCCTATAAAACTTACTACAACCAACACTCAATTTCGCTTATTATTATAATGGTTAAATTAGGGCTATAGTTTATTGACCGACAGAGTCAAACCTCCATCTATAATAAAATTCTGTCCTAAGATATAATCTGCCGCAGGTGAGGCTAAAAATAGTGCTACATTTGCTACCCATTTGGCCTCCCCGATTCTATCTAAAAGAAGCTTAACGCCTCTCGCCTCTAAAAACTGTCGTACTTTAACAGGATCATTGTCATATTTAGGCGTAAGAAAGACTCCAGGAGAGATTGCATTAACCGTTATATCAACAGGACCAAGCTCTAGTGCCCATAGTTTTGTGAAGGCTATAATTGTGGCCTTACTCGCGCTATATATACCCAACATTGGGTTAATTCCATTAGAAGTTCCTGCACAACTTGCAATATTGATGATTTTAGCTCGAATAGGCTGAAAATGGCGTTGAGATTTCATTTTTCTAAAGAATGCTCTAGTTACATTCCATGTCCCTTTAGCATTAACCCCCATAACTTTATCGTACGTTTCTTCTGATGCAGATAAGGATTTATATGCTCCACCATCAATACCTGCGTTATTTATCAATACAAAAACATTATCAAATTTTTCGAATACCTGTTTTTTCATTCTTTCAACTTCTTTGAGCTTCGAGATATCTGCTTGCGCGAGAAGAATTGATGTAGAAGGAAAGTTTTTTAAAACTAAATCTCGTGTTTCTTCAAGACCAGCCATATTTATATCGTTCAAAACAAGAGAAGAGCCCTTTTCAGCAAATGACATAGCCATTTCTCTTCCAAATCCACTACCTGATCCTGTAATCAAGCTTACTTTTCCTTTTAAAAAATTAATATCATTCAGAATAAATTACCTCTTAGATTTATGATTAGGTCTATTCTGCATTGAATTAAATGTTTATTTAAAAATTAAAAAAAGTAGGACACCTAAAAAATGATAGATCTTTAACCGTATAATCCACGATTTTTCTTTATATTTCCAATAATTTTCATAGCAATTGGCGTTTCAAAAGCGATATCTACATCGATTACAGCCGGTTTTTTAGAGGCTATTGCCCTTTGTATCGCGGGCTTTATATCATCAGGATTTTCAATTTTTTCGCCATAGCATCCAAAACCTTCAGCAATTTTAGCATAATTAGTTGGCGGTAAATCTACATCGCAATATCTTTTCTGGAGTTCTCCCTTTTGTTTACTTTTAATCATCCCCCACGCACAATTATTTGCTACAATAATAATTATTGGTAAATTTAACCTAATCGCAGTATCTAGCTCTTGTACATTGAACATAAAACTACCATCTCCGTTAATTACAACAACCTGTTTATCTGGGTTGGCAATTTGAGCTCCTAACGCATGAGGAATCCCCGTACCTAGATGGCCCATAGTTAACGGAAAATATAGGGTTCTTGGATTTCGGGGAAAATTACTTATCAGACCAAAAGTAAATACTGCTATGTCACCACCATCAATAACTAATTGAGAATCCTGTTTTATTGAATCGAGTACTTCATATACAAGTCTTTCGGGTTTCATTGGTAATTTATCGTATTTCAACAATTTTTGAATCGCTAAAGCATCTTTTTTTCTAGCCTCGGTAAGGTAAGTATTCCATTCCGTCCATTCAGTGATCTTTTCTTTTGGGAGTGATGTTTCCATTTCAGCTAGA
The DNA here is from genome assembly GCA_048885575.1 of Candidatus Hermodarchaeota archaeon. Taxonomy (GTDB): domain Archaea; phylum Asgardarchaeota; class Lokiarchaeia; order Sigyniarchaeales; family SOKP01; genus SOKP01. The sequence continues at coordinate 1,974 of JBHLLM010000130.1, read as the reverse complement.
AGTTGGTTTATTACGACTTTAGCATCGCCAATAATCGCTACACTAACTTTTCGGTTCCTTCCTATCATTTCAGGATCGATATCATTTTGGATTACTTTCGCATTTGGATTCCAAATAGGAGGAGCTCCAAAAAGTATCGTGTAATCCCATTTAGTACCAAAAGATATAACAACATCTGCTTCAGAAACCGCTTTTCGGTATGCGTTAGCAACTAAGTAAGAGCCGACATAAGTTTCACTTCGAATATCTATAGCACCAACACCGTTGATACTTGTGCCACAAGGTATCTTATAGGCCATAGACAACTTTTTCAACTCATTAGACGCATTTGATGCGTGAATTCCCCCACCCGCAATAATTAATGGACTCTTCGCATTTTTTAAGATTTCAATTGCTTTCTTAATCGCGTTTGGATTTCCAATTGGGCTTTCAATAGGTCTATATTGTTCGGGGTTTAAGATATTTTTTAGATCTTCTTCAGAAGCTTTTCGTACAAGAGCAGTCTCTCTGAATTCTAGAAAAACGGGGCCTCTCCTGCCTGACATTGCTACTTTAATAGCTCTCTGTATTGCTTTTGGAATTTCATAGGGTTCTTCGACTGAAATCTGTAATTTAGTAATTGGTTCCATTAATTTCATCTGATCTAATCCACCTTGGAGAATCCCGGTGTCATCAAACATTCTGGCAATTTGGGCACCTATAACAAGAAGTGGAATAGAATCTGCCCAGGCGGCAGCTACTGCCGGCACGAGATGAGTAACTCCCGGACCCGCAGTACCTAAGCAAACACCTAATTCTCCTGTAGCTCTCGCCCAAGCATCCGCCATGTGTCCTGCCGCTTGTTCGTGACGAACCATAACAGTATCAATACCTTCTTCACGTCCATATCTTTCTATCGCGTCGTAAATTCTTAATAATTCTCCGCCAACAAGACCAAAAATTTTCGAAATTCCTTCCTTAAGAAGGCTTTTAACGACTAGATCACCACCATCTAAAGGACTACTATTTTGTTTAGACATAAATTGAAGTATTATAAATGAAAAATAAACTTTTTTACAAGGTGAGTGGTTAAGAAGATGCTCATTTTTTTAATGAATTATTTAATACTCTCAGCAAAGTCGAGTTTTCCCGTTGGTTTCTTTAACTGAAATTCTTCGTTTAGAATCATGTATTTTAATTTTTCCGCTAAAAGAATTGCCCCAGCTCTATCAGATTGTCTCAAAACGACGGGTATATCGTTTCCTTCAAACTTAATTAATTTGAGATCTAAACTAAAAGCGTCTGGGCACAATCGTGCGCAGTTACCACAATTAAAACATCGAGACATATCAATTGCAACGATAAGTTCATCTTCTATTATAAAGGCGTCTGTAGGGCATTTTCCGATAACTTTACAAGTGTAACCTTTCTTGCACGCTTCAGGATTAAATTTCATTATATAATTATTTTCCCAGACATCTCCGTAAGTGATTTCTCCTACCTTTTCTCTTCCTACAAGGCTTAGTATCTTCAATTTTACATCTCTATCAGATTTAACAATATTATTGAACACGCGTTCACTGAGAATTGGAATAGGAATGGCTATCGAACAAATGGGCTCAAGACCGTAAGAAGTTTTAAACGCACCCATAAATTCCGGACTCATTTGAGTCATCGGAGCTATTGTCATCATATTTGGCTTTTCTATGTAATTACGTGTACCAGGTCCCATAAGGTAACCAATAGCACCGTTCACTAAAAGTGGGGAACCTACACCAAAAGATTGGAATTCAGGATCGTTTTGAAACGGATTAAGGGCACCACAACCAGAAAAGGTAAGTTCTGATTTATTAGGTTCAAATGGAAGGCACGAAAATATTGTGTCTACTTGGTACGATTCACAGTTAAGCATTGCATTGTAATTTTTAATAGCTTGTCTGGTTCCCATCAGTTTAGCATACTGCATATCATCTAAATTCAAATCTCTTTCAACTT
>JBHLLM010000129.1:0-7707 GCA_048885575.1 Candidatus Hermodarchaeota archaeon | reverse complement strand
TTTTAATTTGGTTAATTCGTTGATTAAAGAATCGTGATTATTTAAATATATAAAATTGTAGCCTTTGGTCTCTTTCAACGCGGATTTTAACTGATCAATTGTATAAAAATCATCGTCATCAAATTCATTTAATGGTTTTAACTTATCTGGTTTTGACGGATCACCAAAAATCACTGCTACATTTTTTTTTAATGTTTTTAGGCTTTATTCTTTGTTCAGACCAATCTTTCTTCACTGTAGTAGTGACAATTATCCTCTGTTCCATCATTCCTAAATCTTGATTTCTTTGAGAGTTTGGATTAATCGTGCCATGAAATTGGATATCAGAAAAACCTGCTCTTGTCAAAAGATTTTTGATTTGATCTTCAGAATACAATCTTTCAGCATAAAACTGATCTACTAATACTCCTTTATTAACATGGGTGATCACTTCTCGTGAAATCAGTCTTTGTTCATCTGTAGATAATGCTCTTTCTCGACATACAAAATATTCTTTATCAATCCATTCCCAGGAACGTGGTTGAAAATTTTGTTTCACGAATGCACCATCAGTTAAATCAATTAATAATTTACCCCAAGGTTTCAGGATTCTATAAACTTCTTTTAAAACTTTAAGATCGTCATTAATAGTCTCAAAGTATCCAAAACTATTCCCTAAAATTAATACTCTATCAAATTCATCGTTATGATATTGTAATTTTCGGGCATCACCCTCTTTAAATTTCAAGAATACTCCCTGTTTCTTTGCGCTAGATCTAGCTTTTTGAATTAAATATCGTGAACGGTCTAAGCCTTCAACTTTATTAAAACCTCTTGACGCAAGTTCGATTGAATGTCGTCCCTGACCACAACACAGATCAAGTATATGTTGTTCAGTATTCAATTCAAGAATCTTTGAGAAAAAATCTACTTCTGCTTGGGTAATTTTCTGATCGTCTACTACATCTGCATCTGTTTTTAGGTAAAATGAGTTAAAGATTTTTTTCCACCAGTCTTTCTTAACATATTCTTCTAACTCATTGACTGGACCAATGCAAGTAATTTTACTCTCTTTTTTTTTTTCAACAGAGCTAGTTATATTTGGAGCTTTACTTATTATATCTGAATTTGTCATTTTTAGATTGTTTTTGTTTTAGGTTTCTGTGATTTTTTTATATTGGTAAATATATTTAGATTGAGAATTAAACGCGCAAACTTATAGAATTTTAAATTAAAAAAGATGTGGATTTGATTCAAACAAATAGTAAGGTTCAATTCTTTAGTGCTTTTATCTTTTTAATTTTCAATTAAATCTGAAATGACATAAAAGTGACTTCATTAATAAACCTTTGGTATTAAAAGCTAAAGAGCATTTTGATGTATCTTTCTATATTTTGAATTCTAATAAAATATAAAAATTTTGTATATTTACTAAGAAAAATTACAAACATCCCCAAAAAAACCTAACAGATTCTGGAGAAGAAATAATTCTTTCATCTGCAGATAAAAAGATATAGGAATCATTAAGTTCGTAAAGAAAACCACATCTCCCGGATGTTTGGTCGGTATTTATCTTGCTAACAAAATAACTGTGAACATAACTAGCACCTCTGAAACTCTCAAACCATGTAAGTTCATATGTAATATTACCTAAGTCCCCTAATGTCATAATAACATCAATAGCTGTAATTACATCGTTTTTGAATAAATCATATCTCAAATTATGCGGAATCACTGTTAAATTATAGAATTCTACGCTAAAGCTATGTCCAATTATACTAACTGTAGGTATTATTATTGAATTATTATTAAGAGTTAATCGAGCAACCTCTTCTTTGAAAAGCAAATAGACTTCATCAATATAGAATTGAGTTTCATGATACAGTACGATAACCGCTCCTGGTTTCCACGGATAATGATCAATCCTTTCAACATTTTTTTCAATACCACCACCGCTATAATGTATTTGATACCACCAATAACCCGTATCGCCATTGATTGAATCGATTATGTATGTATCCATACTATTATTGAAATGGGAAGTCAAACTGATTTTTCCGGTTGAATTAAGATAAAGAAGAATATCAAATACAGAAAAAGAGCACACTTGAAAAAGATCCGAACGAATACTAACAATTTCATTTGGATCAAATCTATATATAGTTCCTTCAATTTTAATTTCAGGATTCCCTAAACCCGGGGGTAGATCAACTATAATCACCAAGAAAATTAATGAAACCATTAGAAATACAAGAGAGAGATTGGCTCTTCCACTCTTTATCCTTTTACGAGTGAAATAGAATCTTGCACCTATAGTAACATGTAAAATCATAAATATCGAAAGAATTACATCAAAATCGATATGAATTGAAAATGCTAAAAAACTCCCAAGAATAGGATTAAATAAAGGATAAAAAGATAAACCAGATAAGCTAATTAAAATAGCAAAGAAAATAATAATCCATTTCGTAATTTTCTGAAATAAACGTAAAATAATGGTACTAGATATTTTATCTTTCTTAAAGGAAGCTCTAATTCGACTCCATTTGAGATTTACATAGCGAATTGAAAAAATAAAATGAAAGAGTAATAACCCAGGGAAAATCCAACCCGTAGTTAAGTGAAGAAAGAGAAAAAGGTCATAAAATGAAAACCAACGTCTTGTTGCGGCATAACCTAAGAAGATTGTTATTAATGCAAACAGTGTTATTAACCATGAAGTGACTCGATGTATTTTTAAACCTTTTAACCTCATTATAAACTTCCTTTTACAGAAGAAAAAGGAAATAGATTTTTAAAATTTCTCATAATGATTTAAAGTTAATGTTAGAAACAATAAATTATCATTCCTATTGTTTACAAAAAACTATGTGTCTATAAGTCTTTTTAAAAGCATATTGATTTTTAAGTTTGAATCATATGGAATGTTAAGAGTTGAGCTTAAGTGCAGTCAAATGAAAGCGGAATTAAGCTTTATGATAAGTTAAAAGATTATAACGGTCAGATTTATACTGGGATGAAAATAGGAGGTTCGCATAAGTGGCATTATAATGATGGCAGATGGTTTGAAACGAAAATTACCCCAAATCAATGGACTTTCAATTTCCAAAGCATTAAAACTCGATTTCAATCAGCACCTATGAATTCTGGAGCCAAAACTAATACTAAATACCATTGGTATATAATAGCAGATCAGATTGCTTCCAAACTTGACGCCAACTCGTATATAACTAACATGAATGGTATCAAATTTAAAGTTGGTCATAAAAGACCAAATTGGAAAAAATTTAGCTACCAATATCCAGAACAAGAATCCTATAAAGAACGCGTAATTAAAATTTTGGAGAAAACTTTGGAAAGTATGAAAAGTGAAAGGATGGGAATAGAAAGATTTGCATTTTAACATTACTTCTTAATGAAGTTTAATTGGTACACGAAAAAATTCCCAAATCCTTCTAAAAATTCTAGTCCAGCTTTACTTGCCCATTTTTTTTCAGTTTTTCTTAAAGGATAATCGGGATCAACAAATAGTTCACATAATGATACAATACCTTCCGGTTTTAGAATTCTTTTGAATTCCTTTAAAACTTTAACAGGATCAGGTATTTCTGGTAAGCATGTAATAGCAAAGATTCTGTCAACACTATTATTATTAAATTGTAAGTGATATACATCTTCAATTCTGGCTATTATATTGGGAATATTCTCTGCAACAATTCTCTTTTTTAATCGATTTATTATACCATTTTGGATATCAATTGCATAAACTTTTCCATCAGGAAGTAATCTTTTTGCTACAGTCTTTGTATAGTTTCCTTTCCCTGGACCTATTTCAACAACGATCATCCCTTTTTCGAGGTTCATATGATCTGCAATTTTTTCAGGTTTCTGAATAAATTTCCTTCTCCAGGCATTATCTATTAAACGAGTAGCAAAAGCAGGAATTGGAAATTTATGAATTTTTCGTATTATTCTTAATATTACTAATAAAAAAAATAAGAAACACAGAAATATCGTTAATAATATGAGAAAAACATTACCTACTATTGTTATCCAACTATACATTTTATAAAATCTCTATATGGATAGTATTAAGGCGAATTTTTTTGTTCAAAACAGAAAAAAATTTAACAAATTTTAATTTATCCAAATTATGGACTTAAGTAGAGCAAAAGAAATTACTCTTGAGGATAAACCTTTATTTAATAGTTATTTTCACAAATATCCTCCTGAAACTTCTGAATTTACTTTTACGAACCTATATATGTGGAGGAATTTTTACAGTTTTAACTTTATGGAGTGGAGAGAGCATCTATTAATCTTTTCACGTGACTTTTTTGAAGTAAAGAAACTCTCTGCATCAGGAAATCAAAGCGCATTTTATTTTTTCCCTCCAATCGGACCTAATCCAGCAGAAATTATGGTATCTCTTTTTGAAGATTTAAAAGATATAGAATTCCATAGAGTTCCTGAACCAATTTCTGAAGAGCTTAGGAATCATAGTAAGTTTTCTTCTTTAAATCTTTGCGTTCTGGAAGATAGAGACAATTGGGATTATATTTACACTATAGAAGATCTCAAAAATTTACCTGGAAATCGATATCGTCAAAATAGACGGTGGTTAAACAAATTTTTTGAAACGTACGATTATGACTTTAAGATTATAACTGAAAAAGAAATAGAATTATGTAAGAAACTTCAACTAGAGTGGTGTATTCTACGACAATGCGAAGACGATGAAGGATTAAAAGAAGAAGAAAAAGCAATATATGACGCCTTAGATAATTTTTTAGCTTTAGGTTTTCAAGGAGCATTAATATGTGTTGATGATAAATGTGCTGCTTACACATTTGGAGAAATGTTAAATCCAACAACAATGGTGATTCATGTAGAAAAAGCCCATATGGATTATGAAGGAGCGTATCAAGCAATAAATAATTTATTTTTGAAAAATACTTTTGAAGAAGCGATGTATGTTAACCGAGAGCAAGATTTAGGTGTTCCGGGTCTAAGGAGGGCAAAAGAATCGTATAAACCGATTCGGATGGAAAAAAAGAGTATTATATATCAAAAAACATAGAAAATAATAATTGGTTTTATGAAAGTTTAAATAGCTTTTTTAAATTGGTGAAATTAAGTAGAAATAATTAATATATTTGAATTTACATATAATACTAAAAAGAATCGAAATTAATGTGAGTTATTATGTCAGATGAAGATAGTTTTGATCAACAGGTCAAAAAAGATAAAGTAGGAAATTTAATAGGCAAAACCACAACTCATTTAGTTCAGGTTCAATTTTCTGACCCATTAATCGAACGAAATACGTATTTCGTAATCTATGGAGAAAAGGATGCAGAAGGAAACAGACCTCACTATATATTGAATATTAAATCAATGTGGAGCGAACCAAAAGGCATGCTCGCAGACTTAAAAGTATGTGGAGATAGACCAAAAAGACCGTTTGATATAGGAGCTGAAGTTTATCGCGCAAGCGAAACCCAAATAACCAAGTTATTAGGGATATACAATCCTCCCGAAGAATCGCTTTCCATTGGGAAATTAATTGGGTATAAATTCGATGTAAATTTATTGGTTAAGAACTTTGGGAGAATATTCATTACAGGTAAGTCTGGTAGTGGGAAGAGTTACACGATGGGTGTGCTTTGCGAAGAATTTATGAAAAAAGGTATTCCACTCGTAATCCTTGACAGACATGGTGAGTATGGTAGTTTAAAAGTAAAAGCAGGAGAAGATGAAACAGCTAAAGGAGTTAAAGAAGAAAGCGAATTTGTAAACAGTATTATAGAATACTCTGATTTAAGCGTAAATAAGGGCGGTGATATTGATGTAGAATATTTGTTTTCTCTTGATGCCACTGATATAGTAGCACCTAACTTATGTTCAATAGTTAATATGAGAGGGATGGATTTGGCTGTTCAAGAAATGATTGCTGGAAAGCTTCTGAAGAAGTTATATCAAGCAAGTACAGGTCGAAGAATTCCACCATTTTATCTTTTGCTTGATGAAGCCCATTTATTTGCTGGAAAGAAACAAACCGAGACATGTGACACCGTTAGATTATTCTCACAAGAAGGTCGTAAGTTCGGGGCTAATCTGATAATCGGTACTCAAAGACCTCAGCTTTTGGACACAACCATACGGGCTCAAGCGGGATCATGGATTGTACACAACTTAACTGACATTAGAGACATTGACGTTACGATTTCAAGCGCAGAAGATTTAACTCGAAGCAATAAAACAGATATTCAAGGATTAGATAAAGGAGAAGCAATTTTATGCGGAGAAGCAATTAAAGGGATTCCTCTGTTTGTTAAAATACGGAAAAGAACAACTGCTCATGGAGGAATAGGTTTTAATCCACTTGATTATCTTTCAGAACAGACGGTGGAAGAACTACAAAAGCGTAAGCAAAAAATCCTTGGAGAGAAAACAGCTAACGAATTAGAAACTGGAAAGACCATTTTTGAAGAAATTACAGCTCCAAAAACATCTGCGGAGTATTTGGACGAGATTGCATCTCTAAAAGTTAGAATAAAAGAGTTAGAAGAGCAAATAGGAATACTCAAAGAGAGAATTATGAATATTGAGGAAATTGGAGATAAACCTTTATCAATAGAAAATGTTACTGGTGATGATGCAATCGAAGATCTACAAACGGAATTAAAAGTGTGGAGGGAAAAATATAATTATCTTAAAGAAACTATGGAAAATTCGGACTCTGCATTGTCTTCAGGAGAGGGAAGCGCTGAAGTAATTCTTGAGCTTCAAAATAGAGCAATCGAATTAGACGCTCAAGTTCATAAATATAAATCTCAATATACTGATGCTCTTCTCCTAGCTGAAAAAGCAATTAATGAACTAAAGAAAAGACAAAAATAGTGTTTTTATTCTAATTCTTATTTTATTGTCAATCCTCATTAGTTCTTTTCTACTACATTATTACACTTAGTTCATAAGTATCGATGAAGAAATCATTAATTTTATTTTAAATATCTCAAACTATTACTTATTGTAGTCAAATGGAAAACAGATGTTGTAATGAATCTTAAAAATATTAAATCTCTGCAAGAAGAGTTATCTGTTCTCATTGGAGTTTCTGGATATGAAGATGATGTAAGCAATTTTATAATAGAATTGATCAAGAAAGAGAATCTAGCTGATAAAGTATGGATTGATCCTTTAGGAAATGTTCTTGCAATAAAAAAGGGGACAATCGGTAAAGAGAGAATTTTATTAGATGCTCACATAGACGAAATAGGATTTATGGTTTCTCACATTGAGAAGAACGGATTTTTAAGATTTGTACCAATAGGAGGTTGGGACACAAGAATTTTATTAGGTCAATCCGTAGTAATCCGCTCTAGTTCGGGAGAGAAATTTCAGGGCATAATCGGCTCAAAACCTCCACATCTTACAACAATAAAAGATAGAAAGAAGCTCGTAGAAATCTCCAATATGTATATTGACATTGGGATGAGTTCAATAGAAGAAGTTATAAATAGCAATATCAAAATAGGAGTAACTGGAACTCTCTGTTCTCCATTCGTCGATTTTCCAAATAATATGATTCGGGGTAAAGCTTTTGATGATAGAACAGGATGTAATGTTCTGATTCAGGTATTAAGATTTTTAAAAGAAAATCCTTCTTTTAAAGATACAGTATTATTTAATTTTGCAGTTCAAGAAGAAATCGGAGGGAGAGGC
>JBHLLM010000128.1:0-7709 GCA_048885575.1 Candidatus Hermodarchaeota archaeon | reverse complement strand
GTTGAATTACTTACCAAATTTAACGAGTTTTTTGACGAACCAGATTTTTCTAATTTATTAAAAGGTTTATAAATTTGTTAATATTAAAACGCGTGTTGAATTTTTGGGAGCGCGTTTATTAGTATTTTTATAGCATTATTTATCCCCGTTTCCATATCTGGATGGATTTCATTTGAATTTAGTAGGTCATATTGTTGATGTCCTGGTAAGTCTGACACTGATAGTATTGAAGCAATCTTCAAGTTATATAACTTCCCTAATAAAAACAAAATTGAGCTTTCCATATCAATTGCCTCGATATTAATTGCTTTGAGCGCCCTAATAAATTCAAAGGTTTCGCAAAATAATGCATCTGTAGTCCAAATGTTTGACTCTCTTGCTTTATTAGGATTAATAGCTCGAGTTTCCTTAACTAATAACTCTCTTAAGATTTCATTTGGTTTAGAGATAAAAATAGTCTGAGGAACGGCAATTAAATTTTGAGTAATTGATAATGGATTTTGAATAGAATCTAGACCGTTAAATAAAGCAGGATTGGCTCTTAAGTATTCAATACTCGTTCCATCGCCACAATAAGCCGTTTTAGGTACAACTATATCACCAATATTTATCGTACTATTTTCTCCATGTATTCCCCCACAAAAATCTATCCTAATTATTATTTTTGCCTTTGTTCGCTTCAAACTCTCTAATGTAAGCGCCGCATTGGGAGATCCTACTTGAGATCGGATCACACTTAGTCTAATTCCGTTTAAAATACCGTTATATACTCTTCCATATACGACTTTATTCTGTAATCTATTCACAATCTTTTTCATAACTAGCTTAACAGCCGGTAATATAACGATTTCATTAACATTTGAAGAAGCAGTTTCCAAAATCATGCGTACTATTTTATCATCTACGCTAATAAATTTTAAACCTAAATTTATAACCTGACTTTTAATTTTATTCAGCATTCTTATTTTAAATTAGAGTTGGTATCTTTTTAGTTATTATATTTTATAAGTTAGTAATTAATTACTGATGAAGTTATAATTCTAAATAATAATTTTTAATATCTAAACTAGATACATTAATCTATAATTATTATCACCTTAGATAAACATAAGTAGCATGGTTTTCTGTAATGACAAATCCATACATTATTGACAATAAAATTACAAATAAGTTTGTTGAATCTTACTCTAAAACCACATATCGTATAATAGGCCAGAATAAACATACTGCTATTAAACCATGTCATTGGCTAGAACAAAAATTAATGACAGGGAGGGATAATAGAAATTGTTATAAGGGAATCTTTGGAGTTCAAAGCCATAGATGCTTACAAAATACTCCTTCTATGCCATTCTGCAATCAACAGTGCGTTTTCTGCTGGAGAGATTCTGAGTCTGGTAATCTGAATAGTGAATTTAGCGTTGAAGCAGATGATCCAGTTGATTTAGTAGAGGAAATGATTCGCCACCACCAAGACATCATAAAAAACCACTTACCGTTGAGGAGATATCTTGAGAATTATGATATTATGGTAGAGATTCTCACTTTTATGCTTAAGAATAAGGAAGCTCAAAGTATAAATTCACTGTCTAAAGCTATACATATTAGTAAAAATAAGGTTGAGAGAGCTATTAATTTATTAAAGAATCAAGAGTTTCTTACACCAATAGATGAATCTTTAAATAATTATAAACTTGACAATGATATTTCATGTTGTATTGACTCAAGAGAAGAAATTGTTAAGTTAATCAATTTATCTTTAACAACACCGGACGAGATTATGCAAGCACATAGTGAAGCTATGAATCCCAATCACGCGGCAATTTCTCTTGATGGTGAACCGTTCTTATATCCAAAATTAGATGATTTAGTGAGTGAGTTTCGCAATCGTAATATGACTTCGTTTATCGTAACTAACGGAACGTTACCGGAAAGAATTGAAAGCTCAAATTCATTACCTTCGCAACTTTATATCACGTTACCAGCGCCAAATAAGGATGTTTATAAAAAAGTTTGCCGCCCAATGATTAAAAATGGATGGGAAAAAATATTGCAAAGTTTGGGTTTGGTAGAAAGCTTAACTTGTAGAACTGTAGTAAGATTGACGGCTGTAAAAAATTTGAACTTATCTGAAAAATACATCGAAGAATATCTAAAAATAATTGAGAATGTAAATCCTAATTTCTTTGAAATTAAAGGATTTACGCTTCAAGCTAAAGCACTTAACATAAAAGAAAGATTAAAAAGCGACAAACCAATACAATACTATTTCCCTACCTACGAAGAATTGGAAGAAATAGCTCTTAAATTTGAAGAAATAGGAAATTTTCCTATAATTTATAAAAATAAGGCGAGTAGGGACTTCTTATTTGCGCTAAATTGGGATAAGAATAAAAACCCAGTTATAACTGTTCCATGATGTCCTAAAAATAGAATTTAACCTTTCTTTTAAAGCGATGTATTTATAATTCGTTTTAATTTATCTAAATTTGTTCTTTTTATCGCTGAGAATTCTAAATAAGGTATTTCCTTATAAACTCTAGCTTCTTCACTAGTTATTGGCACTAAGTTTAATCCATAATCATTTGCGCAATTAATCAATAATGAGATTATTCTTTTCTTGTCAAAAACCGAAATTTTATCTATTTTATTCAAAATAACAAGCAGAGATATGTCAAAGTCTTTTAGAAATTTAATTAGTTCAAAAGTTAGAGGAATTGTAGTCTGTTTTTCTAAGTAATACTTTTTTAACTCATCTTCTATCCTTAAGCAGTTTAGCACTACTAAACTAAAAAAGTATTCTTTATAGTGTTTTTCGATATGTATAACTAGTTGTTTTTTTATGTGTTCTTCTCTTCGGCGGCTAGAACTTTTCATATACCCAAAGCCGGGTAAATCTACGATTTTGTATGGCAATTCAGGAAAGTCAATAGATTTTATCATAAGTGTGCTTCCAGGTTGCTTACCTGCTTTACCTTTAAATTTCCTTGGATTCGGTAGTAAGAGTCTTGTTATTGAACTTTTTCCTACATTTGAATTTCCGATAATGAGCAAAGAAGGTTTATATTTCATGACATTGATTAGTTTAAATTGCTATATGGATGAAATCTGTTTATTAACTAAATATTTTTAATCTTATTAACATTCATAGTTTTCTAAAACTAGAGATTCTTAATTTATTTAAAAAAAAAGTATTTTGTAAATTTAATAAAAGAATAAAATAAAAATTAATGCATGAATATCTCGCGCATCCAACGCGGTAAGAGAAACCCACCGTAAAATGCAATCGCGCTTAATATTAATAATAATCTAACTACTACTAGCATCACTGATAATAAAAGAATAGTTGGATCTGGAAATACTGTTCCAATCAGAATAGATCTAGCTGTTTTCTCTAGCAGAGCGGCGATTGTAAAAGAAATAAAAGCAAATTGAAGGAGTTTCCCTTTTAAGCTAACTTCTTTATTTTCAGATTTTACGGATTTTCTAGCAAATTTGAGACCAGTAAAAAATAATGTAACAAAGCCTATTAACAACAATATTGTTAAGAAAATCCCCAAATCGGCGCTAAATGGCCTTAATGGATTAATTACTCCTATTAAATCGACACCCAAAAAATAATGATAGAAAAACAGCACTTCAAAAACAATAGCATAGATTATAGTCAGTGATAAAGCTAGCTTTTGTTTTTCATGACTAATCATATCTGTATAAGCAAAAATCCAACAAATTATAGCAACTGGAAAGAAAGCATTTCCAATTAATAAATGCCATCCTACCATGAGAGTTTGTTGAATAATTAGGCTCATTAGAAATGAAATCGCTTCTGGTAACCAAAGAGTAGACAAAGAAAGCCAACAGAGTCCGACTAGAATGTACAATCTGTTCCTGAATTTACCATATTTGGCGATGATCGTAAGTCCAATAATGAAAGAAATTAATACATAAATTAAACTAAGACTTCCTTGTAAAATATCTACGATATCCAATATTAACCACTAATTGTTCTTTTTTTTTATTAAGTAGTAACTAATTATCTTTTATGATATATATAAATTTAATTATCTAAGTAGAGATGCTTAAAACTTCATAAATTAATCTAGACTAAATTTGATCAAAAAATTTATCATTGAGAAATTCCTTGTACATTTTTCTCTTTTCCTCTTCCTTTAGAACTGGTCTCGTACTAATTGGATCTCCCACTTCTTCCAAAATGTCGCTTATTCCTTTTATTCCTATGTTAATTTTAAATTTACCTCCCCTAATGTATTTTACTACCTGTTTTTCATTTAGGGTTAGTCTAAGTATATAACCCAAACCAAAGTAGAATTGATTTTCTGGAAGGGGATCAATAGGGCTTTTGCTTGTGACTTCCTTCAATATATCGTAGAGTAACTCTTTGCTAGCAATATGATCTTCTGCTTGATACGTTAAATAATGAAGCACATGATACCATATTTTATCTCGTTTATTCCTTGCACGTTCTATAAATATTTCAGGTGTAATTACATCTTTTTTAATTTCTTGTTTTCGTTCAAGGAGTTCCTGTTTTATGCGTTCCTCTAACTCAGAGGACCCAATATTGTTAGCGGGATACTGAGTTGTATCAGTTGCAGTTGCTTGGCTTTCTTCTTGTTTTACAGTGTCGATAGCTTTTTGCATTTCCTGAAGTTCATCAAAACCAATATTCTCGATATCAGAGAAATCGTTAATCATAGCCTCTTTTTGCATTAAATAATCTTCGCGCTCGGTTGTCTGAATATCAGGTTCAGCGCTTTCAAAATAGTCTGAAACTTTTTCTTCAACAATTTCTTCATTTTGTATTTGCTCTAGTTCTTTTACTTTTGCAATTGCCTCCTGCATCTCTTGTAATTCTTCAAGGTCAAGATCGTCTAAATCAGAGAAGTCTGTTTCGAGACTTTTTATATCTGAGATATATACATCTAAATCGTCTTGATCTTCTGTTGTTTCTTCTTTTTCCATATCCCTTTCTTCTTCGTTTTGATTTTCGTGATCTTCGGGCATATTTATCTTAAAATTATGTTCTTAAATTCAAATCAAAATTCACTTAATATTAATAATAATTTCTTAATTCTATAAATGTTAAGATTTGGTCAATTAACATAGTTAAAAATATTTAAAGAAATTTCTACTATCAAGATTATGTCAATAGGAGAAAAAGAGTATAAATTTAAAATTACTGTTGTTGGTGATCCAGCGGTCGGAAAAACGACCCTAATTAAAAAATATACGACAGGATCGTTTCAAAAAGACTACATCTCCACTTTAGGTGCTCAATTTTCAAATTATGAGGAAAAAATAGAAGGTAAGCAAGTTAAACTATTTATATGGGATATTGCGGGGCAAGAAACCTTCGAAATAATGCGTCGGAAGTTTTATAATGGGAGTAGTGGAGCTATTATTGTGTTTTCTCACGCCCTCGAAGAATTAAAAAGTTACGATCACCTTGAAAAGTGGTTAAACGAACTTACAAAATACTGTGGAGATATTCCTATAGCATTATTTGGAAACAAAGTCGATCTAATTAATGAAAACGAATTAATTTCTCGTAAAGATAATATTACTTCAGATTCAAATGTTGGAAAATTTATAGATGACCATAAACTAATTGGATATTTTAAAACTAGTGCTTTAACAGGAAAAGGTGTAATTGAAGCGTTTCAAAAGCTAGTAAGAGAACTCTATTTTAGATTTTCTAAAGTATAAAAAATGAGATAAATTAAAAATAATAAAAAATTCTAAGTCTTTTTGTAAATAAACCGATCCCAACTTGAAGTATCGGGTAAGTGGTCTGGCATACCCTTGCGTTTGCGAATTTCTAGGATAAGGTCGTTTTCTATATTATGCGGTACTTTTTCAAAGCCAGAAAATTCGTATCCAAAAAAGGCTCTTCCTTGAGTAGAACCTCGAATATCGTCAGCAATCCCAATAGTCTCAGCTGCCGGAATTTCACCTTGAACTCTTACATATTCGCCTTCTGGAATTATGTTAGTTATTCTACCGCGGCGCTTGCTAATAATCGCATTTACTGGTCCCTCTGTCCCCTCTGGAGTTTTAACATCAATCTTCTGAATAGGTTCAAAAAGATGAGGATCAGCGTCCAACATGGCCAATGACATAGCTGAAAAAGCCATTCCAGCTATTTGTCCGTAGGATGTATGGCGAGTATCTTCGTGAATCGTCATGTCTGTGAAAACTATTTTAAATCCAGCAGCGGGTTCTTTTGCAAGAATACAAGCACCAAGCCAATCTCTAAAGGCCGCTGTTAAATATGATTTAACTCTATCGAATCTTTGTAATCCTGTAGTACCATTTATGAGCACGCTACCCTGGTAAACATCAACAATTCTTCTGGCTTCTTTCGCGTCCCAACCAGCTTCTTCTCTCAAGATTGCTGCTCTATCTTTTTCATGCATTAAATCAGTTATCTTACCTGATTCTATCAATTTTTCAGTTTTCTCATCTAGTGGTTCAATGTACAGTAAGATACGATTATGAGTATTTGCTGATTTTGTGTAATAATCTCTGCTTCTCTTGGTTATTTTTTCTCGATAGACTATTATAGGTTCTCCGATATGAATTGGTACTTGATTATTAATTCTTTTTGTTAAAATCTCAATTTGTAGCGGATCAATACCACTTAGAATAAATTCTCCAGATTCTTTATCTAAACGATACATCGCAGTCGGATCTGCTTGAAGCCACTTGCTTACAACTGTATCCAATTTATCTATTTGCTGTGGATCTTGGGCTTTTATACTTCTTGAAACAACAGGTTCACAAGCGTATTGGATTTTTTCAAAAGTAGGTAATTGGTAAGCTTCCTCTTTATCTTTTGGTACATCATTTGCTGACATAAAGGTTTCTCCAGACGGGCAAATAAAACCATATAAAGCAAATAAATTACCCGCTGGAACTTTGGGTATATCCAAGATATCTGTGATTTCCATAACACCCAATCTTTTTACTCGGCTAGTTGCCCTATTATTTACTAAATAAACTGTATCTGTTTGATCGAATGTCCCCGAAAAAACACGTCCTATAAGTGTAGGTTGGTAACCTCTTCGTGGGTCTAAGAATATTTTTGTAATCATGCCATAGAGAGGTCCCTTAGGGTCGCAGCTTTGAAGAGATTTTCCTAATTTTGAGTTTAAATCTCCCGCCCATATGTGAGGGACTCTATACTTTGAAGCTTCCTGGGGATTAGGTAAATGATCCACGACCATTCTTAACATAGGCTCGTCAAGTGGAAGATTATCCCTTAACCACTGAATATCGCCTTCATTATATTTTGCGAACACATCCTGTGGTTTTAAACCTTTTTCTAATAAAATTTCATAGGTAAAACCCCAACCGTGTTTTGCAGAACCAACAGCAACACTGTTTTTGGCAAAATCTACTCCCCAATCAGATCCTTCCGGTCTAATTTTCTTGATTAATTCGTTTACTTGCCTAGTAATTTTGTCAATCTTCGCAAAAGTGTCTTGTGGACTTAACTTAAGTTCGCTTATTAAACGATCAACCTTATTGATAAAAAGAACCGGTTTGCAAAACTCTTCACCAACAGATAATCTAATGTTAGTTTCAGTCTGAGTCATTACTCCTTCTAAAGCATCAACGAGAATTATAGCGCCGTCACTCCCTCGAAGAGCGCGTGACACTTCTCCGGTAAAGGATATATGACCCGG
>JBHLLM010000127.1:0-7733 GCA_048885575.1 Candidatus Hermodarchaeota archaeon | reverse complement strand
AGTCAACTACAAAAATTTCATAAATATATTTCTGATATTAAATCTAGTATACCTGCTCAGTTAACCAAAACCTTTGCAGAGTTAGAATCCCAATCAGGAAAGGTAGAAGTTAAACCAGCCCCCGTTCCTACAGAATTGATGAAAGAATTAAAGGATAATATGCTTACGCAGATCCGTTCTCAGAAGAAAGAATTCGATGATACTCTTGCGGTGATGGATCAAATACGAGGGATTACCGATGAAATTTCGAATCTCGAAGGGTATACTGAGTCAGTCATGGGAACTCAAATGGGAGATCTTAAAAAACAATTTGAAGATATTAACGAAAAAACATCTCAGATTATTAAAGGTCAAGTTAGCGACTTAAAAAGTGAATTCGATAATATTAAATCAACGGTGTCCCAGAATTTGCAGAAATTGCGTTTAGGAGTAATCCAGCAATCAGTAGATCAAGTGATTGACAAGGTAATAAGTGCAAAATTAAAAGAAATATCCGATAATATCAACGTACAATTAAGTGTAAGTCAAGTTGCATTCTCTGATGAATTGAAAAAAGTGACTCAAGGAGTAGATACAGAATTAATATCAAAGTTGAAAGATTCCTTAAAAAGTACCATTAAAAATATTGATGGCCTTAGCACAAAAGCGCAAGAAGATAAAGAGATGATATATTCGGAGATAACCGATAATTTTAATAAAGCCGTAAAAATGGCAGAAGAAAAAATTGAAGGTATTTCAGGCACTACACTTGAATCACTCGGCACTCTAAAAGATGTTTTTTCTACCCAAATTGTTTCAACTTTAGATAATACACTCGATGATATTTTAAAGAAACTCGAAACTTCAGAAAAAGTTACTAGTGAGTTCTGGGAACAAGCTAAAACGGGGAGATCAATTACGATGAAAGATATCTGGTTTATAAGATCTCCTGAAGCCGCCAAGGCACACATTAATGACGAAATCTCGAAAGCCAAAATGAGAATTCTAGTCGTAGCTCCTCAAATAAGTGACATCGATATTAAAGCGATAATGGAACGTCCCGCAAGAATAAATTTCCGAATTGCAGCTAGTATAGACTTCTCAAACTCTGAACATGCAGCAATAGTTGAGCAATTAGATAAAATGGATAACATAGATTATAGACACCGCGAGAGGCAAAATCTCTGGGGAATTAATCGGGATTACGAAGAAGTAATTGTCTGCGTGTTATCAAAAGCAGAGGTACGTGGGGAAACTATTACAGAGATTGCTGGTATAGGTAGTATCATAGAAGAACATATCAAAATTTTTGTTCCAATACTTGAAGAAGCATGGATGGGTGCGAGAAAAGAGGTTATTCATGCTGTAAAGTCATCAATTATAAAAGAAACCTCCGCTCCAAAACCTAAAGAACAAGTAAAACTAAAACCTATTGTCGAAATACCGAAAGTGACTAAATATCCCGAAAGAGAAGTACCTGCTGAGAAGGTGATTCCTTCTGGAGAAGTGCCGTTATTAACCAGACAATTTAACTTGATCCTTGATAATATAGATTCATTAACTGGTATAGAACTCTCTTCCGCACTGGAGAAGTTTCAAAGCGAATATATTAAAGAACAAGGTTATAATAGCGTATTAAAGAACATGCATAATACAAGCACATCCTTAAAGGGCAAAACTCACGCACTCAACCAATCAGAAAAAGAAGATCTCAAAATGAAAATGAATTTTTGGCGACAAAAATTAAATCTGTAATTCGTTTTTTTAATTTCTCTATTATTATTTATTTTATCCTTTTAGTTTTCTATTAGTTATTTTTCTAAATAAAATATTTATTATTTTATTTGTTATTATCATTTTCATGGTAGAAGACTTTTTCACTATTGAGACCAAAAAACTTAATGAATATTTGTACCATATCGATGTTCGAGCTTACGGAGCACCCCGAATGCTTTCTATATTCGTCGCTAAATTTGATAATTCTTCTGTGTTAATTGATTGTGGTTCCTCCTTAGATACTAAGAAACTTATAAGGTTTTTTAACAGATTAAATATCAAATTAACCTCATTCAAATATCTTACAACCACACACCACCATTTCGACCATAACGGAGGACTATGGCAACTCTATGAGCAGTTGAAAGACTACAATTCTGAGGTTAAAATCCTTACAAACGAGAAAACAAAAGAATTACTCAACGATTACGAAGATCATTTAGCACGGGGCAAACGCACATATGGTAATTTAACAGGTATTATGAAACCAATTGAAGAAAAGGCTTTCAAAATCATAAAACCTACTATTAATTTTAGTACCAACCCAAATAAACTTGATTTTATAGATTCCTTTACAATTGATGGTTCAGAGGTAAAATTTGGAATTTTAAAAACTCCCGGACATACTCCCGACCATCAAAGCCCTATATTTGTTAAAGATGATAATCTTGACTTTATCCATCTTGGAGAAAGCGTTGGAACAATTTACCATTCTACAGAATTAGTTACTTTGCCTACTTCAATGCCCACTTATTATAATCACGAGGAATATATGGAAACCCTACAAAACTTTAAAAAAATTTCTCCATCTAGAGCTGGTTTTGGTCACTTTGGAGTTATCAACGGCAAAAATAATTTTCGAACACTTCTTTTAGAGCACGAATCTTTCATGGAGAAGTTTAGACAAGCGATAATCAAATTTTACGCTGAAAAGCCAGAAACACGGTATGTTTTTGAGCAAATCATGCCGATGCTAATGCCTAGAACTGATTTATCTTTTGATGAAGACTCAATTTTCAATGGGATCGCGTTAGGTGTAGTGTATGGTATGATGATAGACTTAGGTTATCGTAAAGATTAACTTTTTTTTTCACAAAATTCTAAATTATTATAATCATACCATCTTATAATGCAAGAGAGAAGTTTCGAACATTTTGACATTTGTATTGTAGGTGCTAGTATTGCAGGCAATTTTTTAACTTATTTATTATCAAAATCAAAACTAAGAATAGTCATTCTCGAAGACCATAAGGAAATCGGAGTACCATTTCAATGTGCCGGAATCGTTTCTCAAAAATTAGGCCAATTAATTGAAATCCCCGAAGAAATTGTTCTAAACCGAGTTAGAACTGCAAAAATCGTAATTCCTTCTGGAAAGTCAATTAATCTTTCGGGAGAGGAGAATCCTTACATCGTTGATAGAATTGCTTTAGATCGGTTATTTTATTTAAAAGTTAAAGATAACCAAAATATCAAGTATTACCTCGGCGAAAGATATAAATCGTTTGAATATTACATAGATAATGGTAAAAAATATCTATTAATTGAAACTTCAAGGAGAAAGCTTAAAACTAGGATGTTAATTGGGTGTGATGGACCCCTTTCATCAGTAGGACAGCAATTGAATGTGAAGAATGAGGTCTTATATGCTTCTCAAGTTAGAATTGAAGCTAGTTTTAAAGAAGACGAAGCCGTTATG
The DNA here is from genome assembly GCA_048885575.1 of Candidatus Hermodarchaeota archaeon. Lineage (GTDB taxonomy): Archaea > Asgardarchaeota > Lokiarchaeia > Sigyniarchaeales > SOKP01 > SOKP01. The sequence continues at coordinate 4,279 of JBHLLM010000127.1, read as the reverse complement.
TATTTTGATCCAAGATGGAAGCACCTATTTGGGTGGATTGTACCCGAGGGTAAACATATATTTCGAATTGGTATTGCAGCCCCAAAAAATGTGAATAGAAATTTCAAGCTTTATTTAGAAGAATTAGGCATTGACATCAACAATAAAATAGATCAACAAGGTGGAATTATTCCATACGGGATTATGAATAAAATTTCCTATGATAATATTCTTTTGTTAGGAGACGCTGCGGGACAAGTAAAAGCTACAACGGGTGGAGGTATTATTATGTTATTGACAGCTGCGAAGTATGCTTCTAGATGTGTAAAACTATGCTTTAAAAAAGAAAACTTCTCAAAAAACTTCATCAAAAAATATTACGAACAAGCTTGTACACAAACAATTGGGAAAGAATTGAAACTTCATTATTTTATTCGGCTTATTTTAGAGAGATTTAAACCCAAAGATTTTGACAATTTTTCTAAAATAATTAAAGAGAATAGAATTGAGTCCTTAATCACCTTATATGGAGATATGGATTTTCCAAAAGCTTTAATTATTAAATTATTACGCACTCGAACTGTTTTAGGTTTCACATTTAAATTTCTTATTAGAAATCCAGTAATAATCTTTAAAATTTTAAAATTACTTTTCTAAATCTAATATCTAAACTTCTAATAATTTAGCGAAAGTTGTGAATATAAAATGGATTGTAGAGAAAGAGTTTTAACCGCGTTAAATTTGGAAGAACCGGATCGAGTTCCTTGCCATACAATATTAATAGACGCTAATAATGTAGATCTAATACTTGGAAAACCTCAAATCTCTGACTTCGACACTCTTGAACAAATGCAAAAAGATAATCCTAAAGGTTGGAGGGAGGAATTAAGTGGATTACTCGATGCTGTCGAAACTTCTGTCTTCTCCCGCTGTGTAGAAGCTGCTGCCGCTATAGGGTTAGATACAATGCAGGTTGGAGTTATACCCTTAGAAGTTGTGGACCTCCCTGATGATGATCGCCTTCTGATGAGGGATATCTTCGGAAGAATTTGGGAGATTCGCGATAATATGGGAAATTTTAATCCGTATTATTTATATGGGACAATGAACAGCCTAGAAAAGTGGGAAAAGACAAAAGCAGAAATCGAAGGTCCCGCGACAGAAAAATACACAAAAATGGTTAGAAAATTCTATAGACGGATAAATAAAAAACATAAGGACAAAATCTTTGTTATTGTAACCAACGACTTGGCTGGTGTATTTGAGAGTGCCTCGCAGGGTATGGGGATGACATATTTTTCTAAAATGCTTCACAAAAATCCAAGATTTATTAAAGAAGTCCATGAGGTTATAGCAGAATTTACAGCAGCATGCTATAATGCATATATGGATGAAGGAGCGGAAGTCTTTGTTGAATCTGGAGATTTAGCATATCATACTGGTCCAATGATGAGCCCGAAAAAATTTGGTGAAGTTTTATTACCTGCATACCAAATAATAACCGATGCGGTTCATGAACGCGGAGGTAAGATCATATTGCATACTGATGGTCAAGTTACCCCACTACTTGATTTTGTAGTTAACTGCGGTTTTGATGGTTTACATAGTCTAGAACCTACAGCTGGCGTAGACCTTGCTTTGGTTAAGAAGAAAGTTGGGAATAAACTCTGCCTTTTAGGAAACATTGATATAGCTCACGATTTAGTATATGGTTCAAAAGAAGAAGTTTATAATTCTGTGAGATATGCTATTAAAACTGCTGGTCCGGGAGGAGGTTTTATAGTTAGCGCAGCTAATATGCATCCCGGTGTAAAAACAGACAATTTACGTTGGATGGTTGAAGCCACAAGAGAGTTTGGAAATTATCCAATTAACCTCGAATAAAATATAATATATCCTTAAAATTCCAATTCTAATTTTTCTTCTTATAGAGGAGGCGGTATCATTGAGAAGAATGCGATTTCATTAAAAAGAATGAACCATAGAACCATATACGCAATAACTATAACTGAAGATGCCATTCCAAAACGATAGATTCCTTTGGAGATACCTGAATCTTCGTTTTTTCTCTGGACAATCGCACGAATGCCTGCTACAATGTAGATTAAAGTTATTAGTAAAGCCACGATCCAACAAAATAATACAAATAACAAGAGAGTATAAATTGGTTCACCGGTAACAGGTGGGAATTTCAATGTTCCCAACCAGGCCCAATAGTTAACTATTAGGTAAGTAGGAATTGAACCATAAATAATAGCGGTTAGAAAAAAAACAAATGACCACGCGAATCCTTTGATAGACGACATCTCTTTCTCAGTAAGGAATTATTTGCTTAATACAAATATATTTACAATAATTTATAAGATTTTTAGCTTTTTACTTCAATTTAATATAGATGTGAAAAAACTATTAGAGAATAAATTGTAAAAAAAAAAAGAAAAAATTTGAAAAAATTTTCAATGAAATAACATGCCCGCTATAAAAGAGAACCCACTCTGTGGTGTAGACATAGTAACAATCAGAAATGTCAATAATAGCGAATTTATTATAACTCCAACAATAATATTTCCCGTTTTTCTATAACTAAATACAGAAACGCCTGAAGTTAAAGTAAACATAAGTATCGAAATAGGAATGAAAGTTCCAAAGTAAAATAAGCTTCTCGTGAGAAGAGCAACAAGTAATAGATAAACAATATAATACAAGAGTGGAAAGATAGTGCCCAAAAACAGTACTTTCAAATTATTTTTGATGGTATCTGCAAATTTGTTTTGAAGTATCACTTGAGCCAGAAGATTCAAAATTAGAATTACGAAGAAGCTAATAACAAAGTAAATCGGCATCGTCCAAATTTTATTTATGGAAGGAACCAATCCTAAATAGTTTAGGCCAACAGACGCATAAATAATTAAGTAAAGTATAATTGCTAAAGCAAACCCTAAAATAACTTGTCTAATAAAGGTATTTCTTCCCTTAAATGGCTCTTTAAGCATCTTTTTAAAAGATGTATTAGATTTTTTTCCTATTCTCCAGAGTAGAATCATCAGTCCGAAGGCTTGACCAAATAATAAGGCTACAACAAAAGCCGCAACTGCTAATGGTAAAACTAGTAATAGGGGTATAAATATTATTACTCCTGGAATACCTAGTACGATTGGAAATAATATTGCTTTAATCGAAATGTTTTTAATAGATAAATCTGGAGTGTCAATAGTAAAACGTTGAAGCTCCTTACCCCTATCATTTTTCGCTTTTAGTACTAATTTAGATAATGGATCAATGATTAAAAAGAAAAAACCAATTCCCCCAAAAACTTGCATCAATAAAATCAAAGCTCTTATATTTACATAGTATGTCTCGTCAACGACATCTAGATCAAACGAATTTATAGCCCAATCTCTTGCTTCACGAATAAAATCTTCGTCCCATGCGACTGTAAGGTGATTACTATTATCGTCTAAATAAATCTGAGAAGCGTTTCCATTTTGGAACGATCCATATAATTTGTTCGCATCTACATCTGACGCAGAAATTCCTACTCTAATTGCTAAACTTTCCTTAAGACTTGGAAGCTCAATAGCTTCGTCGAACAATGCTTGAATCATAAGAACATTTAATGGATTGGTCGAATTACCCGTTCTAAGAGTTGGATATAACCACGTACCAATTCCTATAAAACATTTAAACGAAAGATCAGTATCGATAAGCTGTTGCCCTAAACCTCCCATGCTATAGCCTATGTATCCCAACGAGTTTATATCAACACCTCCCCACGTACTAAGATACTCTTTAATTGCGATTATATCCTTTGTCTTATTATCTGGCTCTACCATGGTACTTTGTCCGTGACCTCTGAAATCAAACGGCACAGCAACAAATCCCGCAACTGCAAGCTCTAATGCGTACCCTTTCACCATTTCTTTGTTGACCATCGAACCATGCCCGATTATAATAGCCGGTTTGTTTGGTCCTCCACTTGCGGGCTCGAAAATATTGAAAGAAATTGTAACCCCGTCGCTCGTTTGAGTCGATAATCCATAAGTACTTTTAACACTCAAGGGAGTTATGAAAATGAAAATCGTACCGAGTGTAAAAATAACAAGAAATATGCAAATTAATGTAATCCTCTTTTTTGAAAGATTTAATGTATTCATAGTTCTATATCTAGATTCAAAATTATTTAAAGACTATTTTTTATCAAATTATTATTCCAGAAGTTCTTCACTTATCTTTGTCTTGATCTGGTAAAATCAATGTCTTGTCCCCAATAATTTATTAATGAAATATTTTTATCATTCAC
>JBHLLM010000126.1:0-7873 GCA_048885575.1 Candidatus Hermodarchaeota archaeon | reverse complement strand
ATAGACCTAAATATTTATTAATAATAGCAACCAATTAATTTCATTAACAAATAATAACAAGTTCAGTATTTTCTAGAAGTGGTTTAACATGGTTGTGTTATGGATTAAATGTCCTTACAATAATTCAGTAGTTATTATGGTTCTGAGGTTAGGACTAATGGCTCTAGGTACCTTAGGATTAGTATTTTTTAATTTATGGGTTTCTGTAGTGTATTTAGGGTATTCTGTGTTGTTTAACTTCCTGCTTTTTCCATCTAAGCATTGCCAATTTTGTTATTACGCAGTAAAAGAAACTACCACAGATAACGAGACAGGAAAGACTATAAAGAAATTACTTCCTAAAGACCAATGGAAAGAATCTTGTTTAGAGAAGCATGTAACTTGCGCGAAAAAATGGGCAATAAATCTTTATATTTTATGGTTTGGTCCGATTATTTTAATAATAATTTCGTTCTTCTTTAATTTTTCCTTGATAGCTTTATTTTCATTAATTGGATTTATAGGTGCGTTTGTGTTAATGTTTTACTATATACAAAAAAAGGTCTGCCCAAATTGTGCTATAGAGGAAGAATGCAAGGCATCTTTTTAAGATTGATTTAATAAAAAACTTAATAGAAAACAAAGTTAAAATGAAAGCTGTTGTAGTAGCAAAATATGGATCTCCAGATGGTCTTTTACTCAGAGAAGTAGAAAAACCTTCTCCCAAGGACAATGAAGTGCTCGTGAAAATATATGCAACAACTGTAACATTTGGTGACGCTATGTTAAGAAAGCTTAAATTACCTCTTAGATTAATTTTTCGCTTAGGAAAAAACGCGATACTAGGACACGAGTTAGCGGGTGTAATTGAATCTTTGGGGAAAGATGTTAAACGATTCAAGGTAGGTGACCAGGTTTTTGCATGTACCGGTTTGCGAGGGGGTGCTCATGCCGAATATATATGTTTGTCTGAAGACAAACAAATTGCTTTAATGCCATCCAATTTAACATTTGAGGAAGCTGCAGCAATTCCTGTGGGGGGAAATACAGCGTTGGATATTCTTAGAAAAGGGAATATCCAGAAGGGTCAAAAGATTCTTATATATGGTGCTTCTGGAAGTGTAGGGACTTACGCAGTGCAGATCTGCTCCAAACATTTTGAAGCAGAAGTTACAGGAGTATGCAGTACCGCGAATATAGAATTGGTAAAATCTCTGGGAGCTAATAAAGTAATTGATTATACTAAGGAGGATTTTACCGATAGTAGAGAGAAATATGATGTTATTTTCGACACAGTGCGTAAGATTTCGAGTTCTGATTGTAAACAAGCATTAAAGCCAAACGGAATTTTTCTTTCCACCAGATCATCGACTAAGGATAAAATTGAAAATTTAATTTTTCTCAAAGACCTTATAGAATCGAGAAAGATTAAATCAGTAATAGATAAGCGCTATCCACTGGAACAAATTGCCGATGCTCATAGATATGTAGATACAGGACGCAAAAGGGGGAATGTTGTAATCAATGTGGTCAAGTAAATTACGACGCGAGTAATATTTCCAAAAAAGTAAATATTATATTGGATCTAATTCTCATAACCTTACTCTTTATGAGTTAATAAATCAGAAGTGTCGGAAAAATTATGAAAAATAGGAATCGAATATTTCTATAAATCGTATTAGGCTGGGCTTTTCCAAATTTAGGGATATATTTAGCCTAGTGATGAATAGGAGCATTCTGATCCTAAATGATGGTTGCCGACATCGTGCTGAAGGGAATTATTCCGTCCTACCTGATTTTTTATCCTTTTTATTATAAGACCAAGAAAATAAAGATCTTAATTCTATTAATTATCCAAAATTTCTAAAACAAAGGTAGATTAATTATTTTAAGCTCAATCATTGGAAGAAATAAGTTATGAATTCAAGAGAACGAGTAAAATCAGCACTCTATTTTAATCATCCGGATAAAGTTCCAGTTTTTAATTTAATAGGTGGCGATATCTTGCCCTTACCATTGACCTTTTCTGATAATTGGAAACCTGGGTGGAAAGATGGAGAAGAAATGTTATTTCCTCATATTAGAGGAGGTTATAACTGGAATCGTCCTGATTGGGCTAAAAAAGCAGAATTCGAAGGGAGTAAATGGAAAGCTATACCTCACGAAGAAGTTGATGAGTGGGGTTGTATTTGGAATTTAAAGGGAAATGATAAGAATCAGGGGCATCCTGGAAGGCCTTCTCTGCCAGAATGGGAGGATTACGAAAATTACTTCACAAAATACGCACCTGATCCTACAGATAAATCTAGATTTAGATTAGCTTCTGAATTAAAAAAACATGGCGACCCCGATAAATATCGCGTTCTAGCGCCAATGTATCACGGTTTATCACAACTTTCTTCTTACATAAGGGGGTTCAGTAATTACTTAATCGACCATAAAAGAAATCCAAATCAGTTAAAAAGATTATTAGAACATCTTGCAAATTATTATATTGGTTTGATTAAGAGTTCTATAAAATTTGGATTAGAACCCCATGGGTTATGGCTAACAGATGATCTCGGGGAACAGCATCGACCTTTTATTCGACCTAAGATGTTTGATGCGTTTTACGAATCATCGTATAAAAAAATATTTGATGTAGCTCACGATTTTGGTTTAGATGTTCATATGCATTGTTGTGGAAAAGTTGATCAATTATTGCCAAGTTTTATCAAATGGGGGTTAAATGCCATTGAATTTGACAGTCCAAGAATGAGTGGGTACAATGACCTAAGGCAATACAGGGGTAAGATCATGTTCTGGGGTTCTGTGAACATTCAATCTATTTATTGGAAAGGAACACCAGAAGAAATAGAGCGAGAAGTCTGGCATATGGTTCGAAATTTAGGAACAAAGAATGGTGGATACGGTGCATATTTTTATGAAGATTACAAAGATATAAACATAACTCGAAAGAACATCAGAGCTTTTTCTAAAGGAGTTGAAAAGTATGGCGATTACTCAAAAATTCCCGAACACTGGTGGGATTATCCAACAGTAGAACATTGGAACGATTTCGAGGTTCCTCCGTTACCACCTTTAGATCCTAACTAAATTAAGAATCACATTATTTTTTGAAATGAATCTCCCAGGATAAAGGCTTATCACCTTTTTTATCACCGGTAAAGCTAATTAAATTTCCCAATGGAGAAATCTCCGTTTCAATTCCATTTATTAATATAGAATCAAGTTTCTCAAGTTCATTTTCCGTCAATTCTAAGGATACTTTCCAAGTACCTTCTTTTAGAGGATTGTACCACCCAGAGAAACTGTTTTGAGTTTTTTCTAATCCAATAAGAGACGATTTAAAATTAAAGCTTTCTTGAGGGAGTTTAGGTCTTAATTCTACACCTTCAGGTGTGAAAGTAATCCCTACTAAGCGCGTTATATCATATAAGGGCCACGCGTGAGGGTGTAAGTTAAAAACGGGAAAGTCAGTCCAGTTTATAGTTTCAAAGCCTAGATTCACTTCCACATCGAGAGGGATTACTTTTTCAGTAAGCACTGCTTCGTTAAAACCAGTTTGACCGGGATATTTTGATAAACTTGAGTTATAAGTATCTGGTCCGCTCCAAATTCCGTACCAAATGTCGGGATAATTATCAGCGTGATATACCAGAGTATTTTTTTTCCATTCGTCCCAAGCCATTTCTCCGTTTACTAATGATAAAGCCCAAATCAAAGTGCCGTTTATAGACGGCCATATACCCCCATTCGTCCCTTGTCCGAGTGGAGATTGAACCTTTAATCCCTTGTTTAGTATTAACGCCCCAATTCTTGACGGTTCTCGCATCAACTTGTTAATGTTATTGACTAGATTTAATTTTTGCTCATCGTCTAGAGCGTTTCCAATTATAGCCCATGGTTGTGGTTCTAACCACATTTGATCGTCACCAATCCAGCCTAATTCTTCAGTTAACCAAGCTCTCTTAACCCAATTTCCATTCCATTGAGATTGAACCGCTTCGCGTTGAGAATTGGAATAATTCAGAACTGACTCAGCCATTTCTTCCTCGTTTATAAACTTTAGCAAGTTGGAATATGTCCTAAGGACATAAATCGCCATTGCCGCGTTCAAAACGCTTTCTGCAACTTCTTGAATTTCTTCATGTTTTTCTGAAGGGATGTGTCCAAAAACAACATTATCGTTCCAGTCGCCGTTAGATAACCGTTGTAATCCGTGCCTTCCGATACCTATTTTTTTTGTTATGTGTTTATAGCAGCGTGCGATGATTTCTTTTACAGTAACTACTTCTAGTCTCGATCCATAACATGGGTATCTCGAAATCTCTTCATCTAGGAATTCTACATCTCTCGTTCCAAGAATATATTCACTTACTAACCAGAGTAACCACAAACCTTGATCGCTAGGTTTAAGCGGGACTGGTAGTATTTGGCCACTCCCCGTGATTCCAAAAGGAATTTCTCCGTTCTTTCGAGTAGTCTTTAATGTATACCTAATTACATTTTTTACAATTGAGGGATCAGAATAAATAAAAGGTAAAGCGTGCTGGAGGGGGTCCCGGGCTGCTCCTTGAAAGCCAATTATATACTGATAGACATGTCCTTGGGAAAGGATATGCTCTTTGAAAAAACTATCGTAGGTCATTGCACCTCGCAAGTAATAGTAATGCCAGAAAAGTTCTCTATTGACCCAAGATTCTTCTTGAATTTGCAATTCCATTCTATTATTCTTCCATTGCTGGCACGATTCCTCGAATACTTTCAATAAATTTTTCTTGTATTTACTGATTAAGGATTGTAGTTCGAAACCTTCAGGGATATATCCATAAAGGAAAGATAAAGTACGACTTTCTCCAGGATTTAGTATTATTTTCCGTTCCAAGAGCATTGCACTTTCATTACCAGTAGAATCAACATCGTTTGTCAAATATGCATTCAAACCATCTGGGGCTTTTACACCGCCTTCTCCAAAAAATTTAATCCCGTTTGTTGAGAAAGCATCAGCTTCCCCATCTAAAGAAACTAAAAATGTTTTAGGGGGGAAATTGTCTATAAAGGTGGGTTTGAGGTATGTTGGATCAAATTTTTCCTCTAAATCTTCTAAAAATTTGTTATCGACAAGTCCTACTCGATTAGGAATTACATCAAATTCGTGCTTAAATTTATTACTAAAATCGTGGCGAATTTCTCTCGGAAATTTGCTTGGTTTGCCTGTAAGGATGGAAGCAAACGCGGACGATGAAAATTGATAAATATAACTGCCCCAGTACTCAATCCACCGTAAATTAACGGGGTTATCTCTATTATTCGTTATTTCTACCTGAGAGATTAAGACTGGATCGTCCCCGAATGGAGCAAAAATTATTTGATCGACCACATATTCGTTTCCAATCACCTTTTTTCGGTAATACCCGATCCCAAAGATTCTCTGGAAAGAGTCCGCGTTACCAGGATAAAATGTACTTATGAAGTTGTTCCCATCGGTTAGATAACCAAATCCTCCAGCATGCTGTCCTTGTTCTGGGTAAAATTCATTTAAATACTTGGGACTACCTTCGTCTTGCCTAACTTGAACATGTCCGTAATTCGACGCTACTCCAATGATTCGATCATTACCAACTTGATGCAAGTGTTCTGTCTTAGCACGCCATTGTTCATTCATAGGAGTCATCGCCTTAGGGTCTTTTATCTGATCGCAAGTATATCGATACGCGGGTAACCTAAACTCGTCGTCGATCCATTCTCCAAAATACCCAGAACCGAATGCTTTCTTACTCATCTTAATACCTTTTTGTTCATATTAGTTTTTATTGTTATTAAAGTAAATTAAGCCACACTTTAATATCCACAGTTTTATCAAATTAAGAAATTTAATAATAAAATTTTGAGAAAAAACAATAGGAAAAAAAAGAGGTTTTAATTAAGATTTAATTTTTTCATTTTCTATGCTTTTGTTTAATAATAAAAGCTATGGCGATACCTAAAACGGCTCCAATTAACATAACATCATAACCCGGAATTCCTGATAGACCTCCTTCCTTAGCTACCGTAACCGAAATACAATTTGAAAGAGTATCTCCCGCGCTATTGTGTGCAACGATGATAAAGTAATAGGTACCATCTTCGTAACCGCTTAATGCCATACTCAGAGCGGAAAGATCGTCTGCTAACAAGGTTAAACTACCAGTAATCGTTGTAATAAAACTAGAACTACGATACACAGTGTAATCATCGGCCCCAGACGATGTTGTCCACATAAGATCGAAGTTTCCGTCTGTATCCGGATTGCCTGCGTTCGAAGACAAGGTGAAAGCTCCAGGAGGCTGTAATTCCACAATGGTTAAATTCGCGTTAGTATCAACAAAATCGAAAGTGTAACTAATTGCACCACCTCCATAAAAGAAGGTACCATTTAAGAGGATTCCCGTGCTCTTCTCGTACCACGCAAGTCCACCGGGTAGAGTTAAATCTTCGAGTTCCCATACCTCCACTAGACCAAATCCAGGAAGGTTATAAATTAAATCTCTTGTTACGTAAAAGTTATGGTCTCCTTCACTAAAGATTCCTATCGGGATGGTGTCATAAAGAGAAATGTTAGTAAATAACCAAAATGGACTATGCTGACCAACTCCGAACATTGAGCCCCCTGACATCACTCGCGTTAACGCGTCAACCATCCAAGAATAAGTCATTATCATCCCCATAGATTCGAGATTCCATGTTTCGTGGAATAGCCTTCCGTCATAAAAACTATATGTTACATTTGTGTTATAAATGGTTCCCATAAGGTTGAACATATGCTTTAGATACAATTCATCAAACAATTTCGTATCAATTATGTAAATAATCTTAGTTATCCTATTATTATCAAGGAACGACTCAAATGGAACAGCAGGGGCTATTGTAGTAAAGTTATAGGCTCTATATTCAGTGGGAGTCCAGGTATATTGGATGGATTGACTCATTCCAACACCAAGATTAGGTATTGTAGTTGAGTTAATAAGTAATTCATCAAGATATAAGAACAATTCTATGCCAACTTCGGGATATAGACCATTATTTTTAACTGTGGCGGTAATAGTGTAGGAATTGTTAACTTTAACGGTTGATGGGACATCTAAATACACTTTAATTTCGTGATCATAAACGATATAATCAAAGTTTGCATTGGTATCAACAAATTCGAAAACATAGTAAGCCATACCGCCTCCATAGGAGAAATTGCCATTTAAGAGGATTCCCGTGCTTTTCTCGTACCAAGCGAGTCCTCCCGGTTCAGTCAAATCTTCGAGTTCCCACACTCCCACTAGACCAAATCCAGGAAGTTCGTACGTAAATTCTCGTGCTACATAAAAGTTGTGGTCCCCTTCGCCGTCAACCGCTATTGGGATGGTGTCATAAAGAGAAGTATTGGTGAAAATCCACGCAAGCGTGTGATAACCGTTCCCGAAGAGTGATCCTCCTGACATTATTCTTGTTTTAGGATCAACTTGCCACATATAATCTACCATACCCGCAATTCCGAACGATTCATTGTACAAACCACCCATATAAGGGGCATAACTGAAGGTCGTTTCGTAAAACGTCCCCATTTGACCAAAACGATGCTTAATGTATAAACCATCTAACCAATTAACATCTACCACATATGCAAACCTAGTTTGGACATTATTATCCACATAAGATTCAAGAGTTACTGGTGGAGCATATGCAGTAAAGTTATAAGCTCTATATTCTGAGGGGGTCCAATTATATTGAATAGTTCCGGTTTGTCCAACAGACAAATTAGGGAAACTAGTAGAATTAACCAGCACTTCATCAAGGTATAAAAATAATTGTACGCCAGTTTCGTTGTTTAAACCGATGTTTTCCACCGTTGCATAAATAA
>JBHLLM010000125.1:0-7873 GCA_048885575.1 Candidatus Hermodarchaeota archaeon | reverse complement strand
AAAGTTAGATGTTTAAATTGTCTAGAACGCTTTCAAATCCAATTAAATGCAACAGAAGCTATATGTCCTCGTTGTAAAATTAAATATAGGATTTCTTGGCCATGGCCTGGTCAACCCAAAGTTCGTGGTTTAGCAAAATAAATCTTTAGAATAGAAATACCTATAACTTCAGCTAAATTTATTTATTATATCTAAAAGAATCAATGATCCAGAGCTAATTCAATTAATTCTGTAATATCATAGATTTCAATTAGATTTTTAGGAATAGAACTAATACGAGAAGCAAACCGGAAGTTTAATTGGCATTGAGGACAAGCCGTTGTTAAAATTTTAATATTTGTTGGCAGAAAATCTTCTTTAAGTCTCATTTGTGTCGTTTCTAAGCTCACTTGATTATTGAATGTCCAAAGACCTCCTCCTCCTCCGCAGCATCGAGCACAATTTCTATTCAGTGGCATTTCAATAAGGTTGAGATAAGGGATCGCTTTCAATACACTCCGTGGAGCATCATATACATTGCTATGTCTTCCAAGTGAACAAGGATCATGATATGTGACATCTAATTTTAATGGCTTCAACTTAATTTTTTCTTCTTTTAATAGTTTTTCAATATATTGTGATGTATGAAGAATCTCACATGGCATTTCAACATTTAAGATTTCAGGATAAAGTCGTGTAAATGTGTAATAGCAACCAGAGCAAGGGGTTATTAAGATTTTAGATCTAGTTCTTTTAATTCTCTCAATTACTTCAATTGCAACTTTTTTTGCTTCATCCAATAATCCTGATGAAATTAAAACATAACCACAGCATCCTTCCTTTTCTCTTAACATCGTGAAATCAATATTAGCATGGTTTAGTATATTTATAAAAGCTTTAGCTGTTTTTGGGGTTCGTGTTGAAACGGTACACCCTAACCAGCATAAATTATCTGCAGTTTCTCTTAAACTTAATTTAGGAACATTTCTTATCCAAGAAAGGCGTCGGTTAACAGGTATAGCAGAAGGGTCTCCATACTCAAAAATGTTTTTGGCAGCTGTATGAAAAACCTCTGGGACTAATTTTTTTTCAGCTAGTTTATGTCTTAAATGTAATATTGCATCATGAAACTCCAAATCTTGGAAGCACTGGACAAAACAAAGTCCACATTTTGTACAGGAATATAATACATCAACAATTTTCTTCGATAAAGTTAATTCACCATTCATTATCCCTCTCCCAATAAGCATTCTTCCCTTCGATGACCATGTTTCAACTCCTTTAAAAGAAGGAGCAATGGTACAATATCCACTACATGTGACACATTGTTGACATTTATTCAGAGTTCCTGAGAAAAGGAGGTTTTGTATAGCCAAAACAAGATTTTGGTAAGTTCCATATTCATTAATATGCAATTTTCTTAAGTTGGTGATTAACTTCTCACTTTCTGTTAATTTTTCATAACAATTTTCTAGTTTAGGAATTTTAAGATTATCCAGTAAAATTAAGGGATGAGCCGGTTTATGAATAGAAGATGAGTATTTTTCGCCTCTCTTTATTACCACAGCATTTTCTTTTTCGGCTAATCCCATAACTTCGTTTTCTTCCTTCAAAGAATGTACTTTAACCACAATATCCGGTTTGGGGCAATTTTGATTTAAATAAACTTTTTCAAAAGAATAAACGTAAATATCTTCTAAATCTGTTAATACCTGACTCTCTTTTAAAATCTGTTTTAGTTTATCAACAATTTGATTTTTGGATTCCATTTCTATCACTTAAATAACGAAGATTGAAAATCTTTAATAAAATTATTTATTAAATTAAAGAATATATTGTTTTTAGATTAGGTTTTATTAATAAAAAATTTTTAACCTTCCGATTAAGATTTATAATTATATTGAAAAAGATTTTTAATAACTTCATAATAATGAAGATTTAATGGCAGATGTCATACTTAAATTAATGGCAATATTCTCAAATGATGTCGGATTAACAGAAATCAATTACCAAAATGTTAATATCCTTGGTGACGTAATCAATCAATTCATGAAAGAGTATGGAAAAAAACTAAGAAAGAGTTTTGTGAATCCATCAGGAAACTTAGAGAGTCATGTAGTTATTTTAGTAAATGGTAGAAATTATCTATTTTTAGATGGATTGAAGACTAAATTAAAGGATGGAGATCAGATAGTTATCTCACCTCCTCTTATGGGAGGGTAATTCTGCTTATAGAATGAGTAGATTTATCCAATCTGCGACAACCGCAGGTTTATCTTGTCCTTTAATTTCAATTGTATGGTGTGAAGTGAATTTCATACCTCGTTTAACTAATTCGACTTTCGAGATATAAGTAACATCTCGAATATAAGAACCAACTGGGACTGCTGATATAAATCTTATTTTATCAAATCCATAATTAACTATTGATTTAGCATCTGTTACATAAAATTGCATGGAGTCTTTCTCTCCATCTTGTAAGGTAAAAAAACCTAGCATAGATAAGACAAAGAAACCATGAGCAACTGTTTCTCCATAAATTGATTTCTTTGCTCTTTCAGGACTAATATGAATGAACTGATGATCTTTTGTAAGATCAGCAAATTTATCTATTGCCTCTTGTGTTACTTGGTACCATTTTGTTTGAAATTCTTTTCCAATATAATTCTTTATTTCAATAGCTCTTATCTTATTAACCATTTTCATTTCACTTATTTCTTAAGGACTTCAAAAATTTTTTATTTATAATTATTTAAAAATATTCTTATTTAGTTCAAATTCAGTATTAAGTCTTTAAGTTCAAGATTCTTCAAGTTGTTCTATAAAAGCTTCTATGGCTGTTCTTGATTGTTCATCAGAAAGACATCTTACATCGTTTAGATCTCCGTTTATAATTAAATTAGGCACACCCGTTTCAACCTCAAGTCTTTGAGGCATTCCGTAGCGAGCGTTAGTATTATGGGGGCATGTCTTTGCATCGTGGAAGATAATTCCATCAATTTTAAAGAATTCTATCATTTCCTTAAGATACTTCTCTTTGTACTCATCAGAACGTACTATAAACAGTTCAGTATATGCTTTTGCCATACTTCGAAAGGGATCTCGTTCATTAAATGCATCAAAAATCCAACTATTGCAGTAAGTGGATGCCACAACACATGTTTTAAGACGGGCAAACAATTCAGAATAATGCCTTAGTCTGCCCCAAATAGGCATTCCTTCCCAATAAAGTCTATAAAGCTCGTCATCTATGGCTCCAATATGTTTTTCTACTCTTTCTTCTAGTTCTCTTAATAATGACTGATAATAATCAACAGCTTGAACAGTTCCTCTTAAAACAACAGCAGGTCCCATATGAATCGTTCCATCAAAAAAGGTTAGCGGTGAAGGTACTTTAGCTGCTGTATTCAACACTTTTTTCCAGAGTTCAGAGCATTTCCGAGATAATGATAGTACAGACTTTAATTGTTTTATATCAAATGTAATATTAGAGACTTTTTCTAATGGCTCAATTAAGTCCTGCATCTGTTGTGCTATAAATTCAATATGATCATTGGTAACTTCACCTACAGTTCTAGGACTTGAGATACCAACTACGGGAACATTATATTCATTAGCATACCAACTAAACCAATCTTGGACCTCTCTACATTGATTAGTGTTAAAAACAAGTATATCTGGTTTAGGAACACTCATAATATCTGGGTAGGCTTTTGTTAGAGGAGTTACTTTTTTTAAATATGCACCAATATCCGCAGTTAGATAAGAACAAATTTCAGGTGAATATCCAATAGCATTCGCGTAAGGAATTAAATCTGTAGCCATTCTAGAGGAACCCAACATAGCACTATGGTTTTCAGGAAAATAAACCTCAAACTCTAAACTTCTTAAAATTTCTGCTGGACCGACACTGGAACACCAAGCGACCTTTTTTTTATCACTTTTAGAAGCACTATCTAATTCATGATAGTAATCAGACATTACCTGACCTAATTGTTTCGTAGCCATTATCTTCTTTCTAAGCATTCAAGAAACCTTTTATAAAATTTAGATAAATTGAAAAAATTAAATATAAAAACATAACTTAATCTACTTTTACTTCCAAAATCAACGCTGCCCCCGTATCACCTGCAGCACATCCATCTGCGAGACCGTATCCTCCACCTTTCTCTACAAGTTCTTCAACTAATTCAATTATAATTCTCATCATTGTAGGTGCTTGAGGATGACCATATATGAGTGAACTTCCGTAATTATTCATATCTTTCCAATCAATATCCATCTCCTTACAGAAATATACATCATTAACTGCGAATGGATTATGTGTTTTAATTACAGATACATCCTTTATAGAGATTTCTGCATTTTGCAGTGCTTTCTTTGCTGCTGGAATTATAGCCATTGCCATATATCCTTTCTTTGTTTTATGTTCTCCATAAGATACAATTCTAATCTCAACATCTTTTCTTTTCCTCAATTGATCTGCTTTCTCTTTTGTAGTAACAATGACACCACAATTGGCATCTCCTGGATGAGTTTGAGTTCCATAAGTAACTGTACCTTCTGGAAGAACTGGTCTAAGTTTCGATAATCCTTCCATTGTTGTTGGATAAATACCTTCGTCTCCTTCTACAGTAGCTATTACTTTTCTGCCTGAACGATCTTTAACTTCGATAGGTTCTATCATATATTTCTTTTGAAAAGTTCTATCATTCTTTAAAGAATCTTGATATTGATTATAACGCATCATGGTAACTTCATCTTGTTCCTTTTTAGTAATCCCCACCTCTTTAGCTACGTTTTCAGCGGTTTGTATCATCGAATTCTTGGCAAATGGATCTCGACTAAAGTTATCCCATACCCAGCTTTCTGCATCCACTGTACTACCTGGTGCTTCAGGGTTCGGATATACCAGATGGGGCCCATTTGAACATCGATCTGCGGTTACTACGAGCACATTTTTATTTATTCCTGTCTCAATGTTTTGTGCTGCTATAGAAATTGTATTAGTCCCAGTAGCACATGCTTGACTAATCATAGGTCCCGTAACATGTTCAGCTCCAATCATACTTGCTAACCAAGGTCCTCCATAGAAACAATAAAGTTGAGGAATAGTGATGCCAAATATGAGTTCATCAAAATCATTGGCAGAAATTCCCCTTTCTTTTAAAAAACGTTTAGTTATATCTGCTGCAAACTTTATAGCATGGAGATTTTGAAAACTCATCTGCCACCTTGAAAAAGGAGTACTCCAATACTGTCCATAAGGGATATAAGCTTTTTTAAATGACATTTTTCTAAAATCCTATTTTTTTATTTTATTTTTTTTTTTAATTCTTATTTAATAATATTTTGTGTAGTAAATCGTTCTCTTAATTTACGATGAATTACTTTCCCAGAACCTGTTCTAGGCATATCCTCGGAATTAATGCATAAAAAGCGTTTTGGAACCTTAAAATTAGCTAATTTATCTTCACAATATTTGCGCATTTCTTTATTAAAAACATCTAGAGATTTGACCTCTTCATTTAGTATACATACAGCAGTTACACTCTCACCCCATTTATAATCTTCTAAACCTACTACAGCACATTCTACAACTGAAGGATGCGATATAATGACTTTTTCCACTTCTGACGGATAAACATGCTCTCCACCAGTTATTATCATATTAGCTTTCCGATCCACAAGATAATAAAAACCATCTTCATCTTTTTTTCCCATATCACCAGCACTAAAATAATCTCCCTTAAAAGATTGTTTTGTTTTTTCTGGTAATTTATAGTACTTATCAAACATTTGTGGTCCTCGAGAATATAATTCTCCAATTTCTCCTATTGGTACTTCATTTCCTTCCTCATCCAATAATTTAATTACATCTGTTCCAATACATTCTTTCCCAACAGAACCCAATTTATTCATCTGATCTTCAGGTCTAAGAAGTGTTACTAGGCCAGCTTCTGTTGATCCATAAGCCTCAAAAAGTTTTGTCTTGATAAAAAGTTTCATTACATCTAATTTCATTTGTTTTGTAGCAGGAGCGGATGAAGTTAATAGTGAGGTTATACAGCTAAGATCGTATTTTTGTTTTATTTCCTCTGGTAGGCTTAAGATTAAGTTATAATGAGTAGGTATCATTGATGTAAATGTTATTTTCTCATGAGAAATAATCTTTAAAACTTCTTCAGGATCAAATTTATACTCAATATGAATATAAACAGGTGCTCCGAGATAAGTAAAGACAAATGAATAAAATGTGGAATTAACATGAGACAATGGCATCAAGATCATTCCATAATCTTGAGGTGTAAAAGAGAATTCTGCTTCATTAATTAAAAAAAAGGCGATATAAGAACGATGAGAACGAATGACTCCTTTAGGTTTTCCTGTAGTCCCAGATGTATAAAGAATTACCCACGTATCTTCAGGATTTACTTTTATCGAAGGATATGAACTTTCACCCATTTCTACAATATCTTCAAAAAATTTCCAACCTTCAGCTGGATGATCAGCCATTAAAACTCGTTGGACATTCTCAAATTCCAATTCTTTAGCTCGTTCCCAAACTTTTTCTGTAGCTTCCTGAAATCTAGATTCTACAAATAACCACTTTGCATCTGAATTATTAAGTATAAAGGATATATCATCTGGATGTAGTCGAAAATTGAGTGGAACTATAATAAATCCTCCCTTAGCGGCAGCTGCATAGAGTTCCATAAATTCTATACAATTGTTAGATAATATTGCGACCTTATCTCCTTTATTTATACCACTTTTAAGAATTCCATTAGCAATTTTATTTGTCCTTTCATTCAATTCTTTAAATGTTAATTGACGTTTTTTATCCTTTAGAGCTAATTTATTTGGATATTTATTAGCATTCACATTAATAATTTCACCAATATTAAGCCATGTCATTCATTTCTCCTCTTTTAATCAAATTATTAATGAATCTGAACGATTTCTAAACAAAATTTAATCTGTTTTTTAAAGATAATATTAAATAATAAATCTTTCTTTTTATAGTACTTACCTTGTTTTAACTAATCCTAAAATAACTGAGAATTTGGCTAAGCTATTTAATATCATATGGGTAAAAAATCCCATACGCAAATAGGCAAGAAAGGAATAAAAAGTGTAGAATAAAAGATTTAAAAATATAAAAGATATAAAATAAAGAGTTTTACATAATTAATACTTGAGCTTCTCCATCTGTGACAACTTCATTTTTCTGATTCAATACTTTAGTTTCTACATCAAGAAACTGTAAGGTTCCACTTTTTCCTTCTTTTGTGTATTTTTTTGTTACAGTTGCTACTGCAGTTAATGTATCCCCAATATAAACTGGCTTTTTAAAAACTACTTTTTGAGAAGCATAAAGAGCACCCGGACCAAATAAATGAACACCAAGTACTGCAGAGATCAATGCTGAACTAAATGCTCCATGAACTACTCGTTTACCAAACATCTGAGTTTTTGCAAACTCCTCATTTACATGAAGAGGATTGAAATCTCCACTTATTCCCGCAAACAGGGTAACATCAGCTTCGGTAATAGTTTTACTACAAGAAGCAGAAGTTCCTTCTTCATAATCGTCAAATTTCACGATTTTTGTTTTCGACATATATTAATCTAATGAAAAAATAGATAAAAATATTGACTAAAAATACCCAAATAAAATGCGAACTCAAATAAATGGATGTTGACGGAATTACTAAAGATGGTAAAGTAGAACCCATCATGCGAAAGGGAGAATGGGCTTTTGAGGTATGAATTAAAAAAATTTACAATAACTGTTCTAAATCCATTTGATTATCTTTATTTTTTTTTTTTCTTGATATAAATAGTTCGTAAATTATCAAATTCACCTTTAAAGCATGTTTGACATTCCTCT